>DAHXMJ010000035.1 GCA_027365525.1 Acidithiobacillus sp. | reverse complement strand
TGAATGCGGCGGTGCGCGCTGGAGCGGACGCCTGCGAGCGGGTGGGTGACGGCCTGGTGGCGGCACACATTATTGCCCGTGTACATTCCGAGGTGGAGAACATTCTGCCCAAGGCCCCCAGCGCCTGAGAAGGCCGCTGGGGGCGGGCGGCTTCCGGGGGTGAACGGGCGTGATTCCTGCGCCCCCCAAACGTAACAGGAAATTTAGGAGGAGATCGCAATGGCAGCGCATAGTGGTATTGCGTTGGGTATGATCGAAACCCGTGGTCTGGTGCCGGCCATTGAGGCGGCGGATGCCATGACCAAGGCGGCGGAAGTGCGCCTGATTGGCCGCCAGTTTGTGGGCGGTGGCTATGTGACTGTTCTGGTCCGTGGCGAGACGGGTGCGGTGAATGCGGCGGTGCGTGCTGGAGCGGACGCCTGCGAGCGGGTGGGTGACGGCCTTGTGGCTGCCCACATTATTGCCCGCGTACATTCCGAGGTGGAGAACATTCTGCCCGCGGCCCCTACTGCTGATGGCAGTGGACGGGACGGGGACGTTACCGGTGCCCTCAGCTGACGGGATGCCACGGATGCGGAACCACCCCCGCATCACGGGTTTTCTGCTGCAGGCACTTACCCACGAATATACCGCCGTGCAGCAGTACCTGACCCAGTCCAGCCTCTGCAGCCTCTGGGGGCTGGCGGAATGGGCAGGGTCGTTCCGGAACGAGGCACGGGAAGAACTGGACCACGCGGGAATGCTGGCCCAGCATCTTCTGCTGCTGGGGGTAGCTCCCGGAGCGGGGCAGATGCGCCCGCCGCGTCCTGGACGGGACCTTCTTGAAATGCTGGAGCAGGACCGGGATATTGAGGCGGCAGCGGTCGATCTTTACGCCGAGGCGCTGGCTTTTGCCCACCGGATCCGCGAGGAAAGGGTTGCCCACCTCTTTGCCCGGCTACTGCAGGACGAGCAGGAGCATCTGCAGCATCTGGACGGCATGATTGTCCGTCTGGAAAGCGGGGGGTACAGCAATGTCTGACGCGGGAAGCGGGATGGTGTGTCCCGAGGGCTGGGAGGAGCGCGGTAAACCCCTGGCCTGGAACCGGCGCTACGATTTTTCCAGCTACGCCGAGACCAGAACCTTTCTGGACCAGCTGGCAGACCTGTCTGAAAAGACAGGCTATTACCCGAATCTCAACTTTGCCCGGACGCACGTGGTAGTCGCTATCCAGTTTGAACCAGGGGAGGAACACGCCCGGTTGCGGGAATATGCCCTGGCAGCAGACCGGTGCGCCGATCAGGCCAGGGGAAAAGCCCCATGGTGACGCGTCATATAGCGCTGTTCAATGCCAAGGGCGGCTGTGGTAAGACCACCATTGCCTGGAATCTGGCCATGGGGCTTTCCCGCCGCGCGCCGACCCTTCTCCTGGATGCTGATCCCCAGGGAAGCCTGCAGCACTGGGCCGACTGGGCTACGGAAGCTGAAGGTTTCGAGATTGCCGTGGGGGAGTGGCCAGCAGGGAGCGGACCGGATGCACAGGAGGACTATGCCTACTGGGTCACCGACTGTGCCCCGGTGCTGGAAGACCCGCGTACCCGCTCTGTGCTGGCCTCTGCCGATCTTGTGCTGCTGCCGGTACTGCCATCTGCCCTGGATCTCTGGGCCAGCCAGCGGAGTGTCGAAGCCATGGAACTGTTGCGGGAAGCGCGCCCCGGGCTTGAGGCGTACCTTCTTCTGAACCAGATCGAGGGACAGAGTGCGCTGTCCCGTGCCTCGCAGAAGGCAGCGGCGGCCATTGGCCTGCCGCTGCTGCCAGTCCATATTGGCAGGCGGGCCATCTACCGGAGTGCAGCGGTAGAAGGGCGCAGTGTCTACCAGACGGGCCGGCGTGGCATCGCTGCAGTAGACGAAATCGAACGGCTAATCGAGGAGATCCTGAAATGAGCAACCTGGAAGACAAACTGAGCGCCAGCATCCAGACTCCGCGGCGTCGTACGGGCGGCAGCGCTGCCAAAACCGCCCCAGATGCTCCAGCTGCTGCCTCTCCCGAAAAGAAGCCACAGCCCGCGCCGTCCTCCTCCCGCCGTCGCGAGCCGGCTGGGCCGGCGGACCTCAATGCGGGTGGTGGACGGGAGATCAACCCTTCCCGTATCTGGCCTGACTGAAGTTTTCCGTCTCTGTCGTCTTTCCTGCAGGGAGCCCAGTGGACTCCCCAGGGTGATGCTGTCTGCGTGAACAGGGAAAACGTGCGACATGGCTATCCAGCTGACTGACTATCCAAATATCCTGGAAGACCTGGGCGGGCATGCCGTGCCGGTGCTGGAGGCCAACTGGCACGAGGCGGCCCGGGTTTTTAGCCCGCGCGGACTGGAAGCCTATCTCCAGGGAGCCAGCAGCCTGAAGTCCCTCGGCCGGGGAACCGACCTGGTTGTCGCTTTCATCGAGGCGTCTCCGCATGTGGCCCGGGAGATCGGCGAGCAGGCGGTTTTTGAGATGCTGTCGACTGCCATCCGCATGTTTTCCAAGACCAGTGCGGAAGTTCTCTCCCTGTTTTTTTCTACGGCCCCCATCGTTGCCCGGCGACTCGGAGAGCTGGAGCTTTTTCGTGGCTATCTGCTCCTGCTTGACCAGCTTCTGGCCCAGGCCCCCAGGGGGGTTCGTCCCATGCTGGGCAAGATCGAGATACTGCTGGAGCAGATGACCCTGGGCGGACTGCGCCGGTGGGCCATCTGGGGAGTGTCTGCCTACCGCACCGATTTTACCGCCCAGGCCGAATTTTTTGGCCTCGCGACCCCACAGTCTCTGGCCGTTCTGCAGAAAGAACGGCGTGGTGTCCTGTTCATCGATGTCCAGCGGCGCCTGAACATGTATCTGCGCGCCCTGTGGGGGAGGGATTTTTTTCTGCGTCCCACGTCGGGCGACTATGAAACCCGTGAGGGCTACCGGCCCTACATCGAGCATTATTTCATCCATCTGCCCGATGCCTACGACGACGTCGAGAACGCGCGTGGACAGAAGATTGCGGCACTGGAACTCTACCGTGCCGCCGCAGCCCATGCTGCGGCGCACATGGTCCATTCCCGGTACGATATCCGCATGGACCTTGCGACCCCCCAGCAGAAACTGTGGCTTGGTGTTCTGGAGGATGCCCGCGTCGAGCGGCTGTCCCTGCAGAAATTTCCCGGACTTTTCCCGCTCTGGCAGCAGCTGGGGCAGCTGCCGGCCTGTGTGGATCAGGAAGACCTTCCTGGCCTGTCCCAGCTGCTGGACCGGGTCTCCCTGGCACTTCTGGATGACGGCTATGCGGATTCGCACCCCCTGGTCGGGGAGGCCCGCGAGCTGTTTGCGCAAATTCTGGCCGTAACGGATTCTGGCGGGGACGATCCCTATTCCGCAATTCTGGCCGGGGCGGAGAAGCTCGCACAGCTCGCCGCTTCTTTCGGGCTCGGGGAAACGGCAGCCCGCGAAATTTCGGAAAGTCCTTACCGGGATGACAACCGCTATCTGTGGACCGCTCCTCCGGACGGGCTGGAAGGGGACGTGCTGGCAGGGGGAAAGCCGCAGGTCCGCAAGTACGTCAGTCTCATGGAAATGATCAATGCGGTCGATGTGGAAAATGCAGGGGATGATGCCCAGGAAATCTGGGTGCTTCCGACCGAGCTCTACGGCGACGATGGCCTGACCTTCAATGAGAAGGAGGGCAAGGAGCCGGTTTCCCAGCCCCTGCAGTATCCGGAGTGGGACTATCAGACCCAGCTGGAGCGGCCGCTGTGGGTGACGGTCTACGAGAAGCGCCCCCGCATGGGAGATCCCGGGGAAATCGCTGCGCTCCTGGACCAGCGCAAGCCCCTGATCCAGCGTCTGCGCCGGCTTATTGAGGCGGTACAGCCCCAGGGGGTTGTCCGGACCCGGAAAGTGGAGGATGGGGACGAAATCGATATCAATGCCGCCGTGCTGGCCATGACCGATATCCGCATGGGACAGCAGCCGGATCCCCGGATTGGCATCCGTACCCGCCTGCATGTCCGGGACCTTTCGGTGATGCTGCTGGTGGATCTCTCGGAATCCACCAACGACCGTCTGCGCTCCCGCACGGAGGGCGACGTGACAGTCCTGCAGCTGGCCAAGGAATCGGCGGCCCTGCTGGCGGAAGCCCTGGAGAAAATCGGGGATCCGTTCACGCTCTGCGGCTTTGATTCCAACGGCCGTCACGATATCGAATTTTACCGCTTCAAGGATTTTGAGGCGCCATACGATGACAAGGTGAAGGGCCGTCTGGCGGGCATGAAGGGACAGCTTTCGACGCGCATGGGAGCGGCCCTGCGTCATGCCGGCCATCTCATGGACCAGCGGCGAAGCCAGAAAAAGCTGGTCCTGCTGCTGACGGATGGTGAGCCGGCGGATAATGACGTGCGGGATCCCCAGTATCTCCGGCAGGACACCAAGAAGGCCGTGGAGGAACTGGCA
This sequence comes from Acidithiobacillus sp., assembly GCA_027365525.1. Taxonomy (GTDB): domain Bacteria; phylum Pseudomonadota; class Gammaproteobacteria; order Acidithiobacillales; family Acidithiobacillaceae; genus Igneacidithiobacillus. Next base: position 41,257 of record DAHXMJ010000035.1, on the reverse strand, counting down.
CGCCGGGGAATCCGCACGTTCTGCCTGTCCCTGGATCCCTACGCCGATGAATATGTGTCGCGCATCTTCGGAGCCCGCAACTACCTGGTCCTGGACCACGTCGACCGGCTGCCGGAAAAGCTTCCGCAGCTGTACATTTCCATGACCAGGAGCTAGGAAATGGGCGTTTTCATGAGGGGAAATGCCATGGATGTTCTGGCGGTGGCCATTCCATTTCTGCCGGTGCTGTCCGCACTGGTGATTTTCCTGTTTGTCCGCCGCGGCCGTTCCGCATCGGCCAGGACCAGTGTGGGCGTGACGCTCCTTACCTTTGTACTCGCGCTGGCCGTGCTGGCCGGCTATCTGGCTTCCGGGACGCCGCAGGTTGAATCCATCGGTACAGACTGGGGAAGCCTGTGGGTGGATCCGCTCAGCCTCATCATGTGGGTGTTTGTGTCGGGCATCAGCCTGCTCGTACATCTCTACTCGGTGCGCTATATGGTGGAGGAGCCCGGCTATCCGCGCTTTTTCGCCCTGCTGGACCTGATGACGGCCACCATCCTGTTCATGGTCTCGGCTGCGGATCTGGTCACCCTTCTGGCCGCCTGGTTTCTCGTGGGGGTTCTCCTCTATTTTCTTCTCGGACACGATACGGACCGGCCAGCCGCAGGGCGCTACGCTTTCTGGACGCAGATCACCTACCGTTTTGGTGACCTTCCCCTCTGGATGGCGGCAGCCCTGCTGGGCGGGACCTACCACAGCCTTTCCCTTCCGGTGATTTTCTCCCGCATCCAGATGGCGCCCGCGGTACACACGCTCTGGAGCATCCCGGTTCCGGAAGTGGCCGGTTTTCTGGTAGCCCTGGCTGCCTTCGCACGTTCCGCGCAGTTTCTGCTGCATGGCTGGCTGCCCTATACCATGGATGGCCCGACACCGGTGTCTGCCCTCATGCATGCCGGTATCGTCAACGCGGGAGGATTCCTGTTCAACCGGTTCGCCCCAGTGTTTGAACATGCCGGTGATGTCCTGCATCTGGCTTTTCTGGTCGGTCTGGTCACGGCCATCACCGGTTCCGCCCTCATGCTCATCCAGAACGACGTCAAACGGTCACTGGGATATTCCACCATGGGGCAGATGGGGTTCATGGTCATGGAATGTGGCGTGGGGGCCTTTCCCCTGGCGGTTTTTCACCTGATCGCGCACGGATTTTTCAAGGCCTCCCTGTTCCTGAGCGCCGGGAATGTCATCGGCGATGCCCGCCACCACGACGGTGTGCCTGCAGACCCTGTCTATACCTCGGTCGTAGAGCGGCGGCCCCGCCGTCCTTCCCGCCTGCCCTGGATGGTCGCGGCATCGCTGACCATCCTGGTCCCCATCACTGTCCTTGCGCTCTCCCATTTCTTTGTGGCTGCCCATCCCTTCTATGGACAGGGCGTCCTGATTCTCCTGTTTTTTGGGTGGGTGACGGGAGCCCAGGCTCTGTTTGCCGCCCACAAGATGACCCAGACCAATCCGTGGCGGCTGATGGGCGGCATTCTGGTCTCTTTTGTGCTCATTGTGGTGGGCTATACGCTGATCAGCCACTATTTCGGCAATTTTCTCTATCCTGGTGGCCGCGGGGAGAAACTCTACCAGGCCGCAAGCCTGGGCAGTTTCCCTTTTGCAGTGCTGATGCTGGTGCTGGCCCTGCTGTTTGTGGGCGGCTGGGCCCTGACCTTTTTTGCCGATACGCTGGATCTTTGGGGTTCCCTTGGCGCGCGCTGGCGTGGAACCTACCTGGTGCTCTACGCTTCCCTGTCGCGTGAAATGTACATCAACGATCTATATGCGCGGCTGTCCCAGATCCTTGTATCGGCGTCCCGCAAGCTCAATATCTGGCTGCGGTGGTGCTGAGATGAACCTGGTCCTGCTCCTGCTGTCCGGCGTTTTCCTGCCGCTGTTTCCCCTGTCCTGGCTGTTCAACCGCCTGGTCGCCAGTGCACCGGGCGCGTGGGCAAAGGCGCTCGCCATCCTCGTCCTGCCCCAGCTGGGTGTGCAGCTGCTCTGGACGTCCGGACTCCGGTTTTCCGGCATTGCTGGTCCCTGGCATGGCCCGGCTGCTGCGCTCGCACTGGGCACGGCCATCCTCTATGCCTTCCGGGCCATCAGTGTGCGCGAAATCACCATCTGGGCCCGTTTCATGGCTACTTCCGGGCTGGCACTGGCCTGGCTGCAGGTCCTCGCGGGTCTGCCCGCTGCGCAGGTGCAGCTGTCCCTGCTGGCCTGGTCCATCCCCGGAGCCCTGCTCTGCCTCTGGGCCGGGGAACTGGCACGGCGGATGGGCGGAGCCTACATTGGGCTTTCGGGAGGAGTGGCCCGGGTACTGCCCAGGCTTTCCACTCTCCTGACCATGGGCGCACTCGCGGCAACTGCCACTCCCGTTTTTCCGGGCTTTTTTGTCCTCCTGAACGTCATGGGCGTGCTGCCTGCCGGATGGGTTCCCTTCCTTCTGCCCGTACTGTTTCTGTGGGGCTGGTCCATCGGACGCTTTCTTCAGGACCTGCTCTTTGGCGTCTACCGGGGGGAGGAAGTGGAGGATCTCGGGATAGCAGGCGCCTGGGCGGGTGCGCTGGTACTGGTGGTCTTTGCCGTGGCCGGTCTCTTCTTCTGGGGGGCAACATGGACAGTCAGCTGACACTCGGGGACCGGCTCAGGGTCCGGTCCATGATCTATGTGGCCAGTGAACCGATTCCACGGTTCTGGCCCATGCGGACTTTCATTCACCACAATCCGCTGTTTGGCCTGGAGCACCTTCCATTCGAGAAGGCTGTGGAAGAAGGTACGCGGCTGTTTCACGGACGCGGATACCTGCCCAGGCAGGAATACCAGCGTTACCGCGCGGAAGGGAAAATCGATGACGTGGCCCTGCGCAGGAGGATGGACGCCTTTGTTGCGCGGAGTGCGGACCGCATTCCCGGCGGCATCGATCTTGGAAAATGGATCTGGACTTTGGCCACCTCCTGGCCTGCGGAGCGTCTGGTGTTCCGCTCGGAGTGGCTGACAGGCGCCGGTCTGTACGCCGTTCTCCACAGCCAGTCTGGAGGGGAGGAAACCGCCCCGGAAACGGCAGTGCGGCTGGAGGCCATCCTGAAGCGCCGGGTTGCCGCGGACGCTCCGGTCTACATGAATGTGGACCGGCTTTTTGGTACGGACATTGGCGCTACCCTCGATGAGCTTCTGGTGAAGAGCTGCCTGGATTTTTTCGATGAGGGCCAGTCTGCCTGGCAGGCGCCGAACCGGGAACAGGGCTTTTTTTCGGCCTGGAAGGATGTCGCCCGGCGGAATGCCCGGTTTCTCCTTCGGGGACTGCAGCTGCGCCAGCTGCTGCAGCTGGAGGAAACCCCGGAAGGGATGGTGGCGTATATACTGCGGCTCCTGAAAGTGCCGGAGTCTTCCTGGCAGTCCTACATTACCCGTCAGCTCACCAGGCTGCATGGCTGGGCCGGTTTTATCCGCTACCGCAGCAGTGCCAGGCACTATTACTGGTCCAGAAAACATCCCGCAGACCTGACGGATTTTCTGGCTGTGCGCATGGTACTGGGCATGGCACTGCTGCAGGAAGCGGTGCGCCATCATGGTGCTCCTGCGGATGCCGAGGCCGTCCGGCGCTTTGTGGAGGAAGATTCCTGGGGGGCCTACCTGCGCCTGGAGCTCCACGAGGGGCGCATTCTTCCAGACTGGGCCCATCTGGTGGAAGACGACCTCGCCCGGCGCCGCAGCCGGAACCGGGAAGATCTCGCCCGCCGCTACATCCGCGCCAAATCCCGCTGGGAGGCGGTACGCCAGGTAAAAGCCCTTCAGGGTCTTGCAGACCTGGTCGGGGAAAACGCCGCCCAGGCGCTTCAGGTCCTGTCCGCAGGGGAAATCGAGACGCTTCTGGAGCTGCTGCGGGAGTGGGAGCACGGGGAAGGATTTGTCTGGCTGCAGGCCATGGAATCCCATTACATTACTGCGCTGGTGGAAAAAATCCGTGTGCCCCCGCCGGATCCGGAACCGGCAAAACGGCCCTTTGCCCAGGCCTATTTCTGTATCGACGTGCGCTCGGAACCCATGCGCCGCCAGCTGGAGGCACTGGGGGATTACGAAACGTTCGGGATCGCCGGATTCTTCGGCATTCCCATCGGCTATCTCGAGTTTGGAAAGGGCAGCGAAAGCCACCTTTGCCCTGCTGTCCAGACCCCAAAAAATCTGGTCCCGGAAATTCCAGCCGACCTGGACCTGGAAGAGGAGCCGCTCTATGGAGCCCTGGAACATGTCCTCCATGACCTGAAAGGGTCTGTTCTTTCGCCATTCGTGGCAGTGGAGGCGATCGGGCTCATTTTCAGCCTGGGCCTGATCGGCAAGACCGTGGCCCCGCTGACCTACCACCAGCTGCGTGGCCATCTTGATGCCAAAAAACCGGTGACCCGCCTGCTGCTGGACAAGCTCAGTCCCGACCAGGCGGATTCCATTCTCCGCGCCGTGCAGCGGGCGATGATTGTCCGGGCCCTGGCCAAGGAACTCGGGATTGGCCGCGACCAGGTGACCGACGACGAGGTCCGCGAACTGCGGGAAATTGCCATGGGCCACGTACCAGGACCCAGTACCGTTGCCCGCAGGCTGGGCATCGGCGAGACCCGGGAGGCTGAATTCATTGCGCGCCTGCGGGAAGTCTACCGGGTAGACCGGCAGGAAACCGGACTGCAGATGGAACGGCTCGGCCGGATCGGCTTCAGTCTGGAAGAACAGGTTCGCTATGTCACCCAGGCTCTCCTGTCCACGGGGCTGAACCGCAATTTTTCCCGCTTTGTCCTGCTGGCTGCACATGAGAGCCAGACGGAAAACAATCCGTACGAGTCTGCCCTGGACTGTGGAGCGTGTTCCGGAGGCAGGGGACTGCCCAATGCCCGGGCCCTTGCGACGATGGCGACCAAGCCCGAGGTCCGCAGGCGTCTGCGCGACACTGGCATCACCATTCCGGACGATACCTGGTTTCTGCCGGCGGTCCACAACACGACCACGGATGCGGTGGAACTTCACGATATTGAAATGCTTCCAGCCCGCCATCTGCTCTATCTGGAGCGGCTGCGCAATGGCCTGTCGGCGGCTACCCGACGCTGTGCGGCCCGGCGGATGCCAACCCTGGGGGCCCCGGGGAAGCTCGCTGAAGATCCCTATGCCGCGGCCGTCATGGCCCGCCGACAGGCCCACGACTGGTCGCAGGTACGCCCGGAGTGGGGCCTTTCCCGCAATCTCTATGGCATCATTGGACGGCGGATCCTCACGGAAGGGGTGGACCTTGAGGGGCGAGCGTTCCTCCACTCCGACGACTACCGCCTGGATCCCAAGGGGCGGATGCTGGAAAACATCCTGTCCAGTCCGCTTGTGGTGGGAGAATGGATCAACCTGGAACACTATTTTTCCACTGTCGACGTGGAACACTATGGCAGTGGCAGCAAGGTCTACCATAATGTCGCCGGACGGTTCGCTGTCATGACCGGAAACCAGAGCGACCTCCGTACCGGCCTGCCCACCCAGACGGTGCTCCAGGACGGCAGACCCTATCACGAACCACTACGCCTGATCGGCCTGGTGGAGGCCCCGGTGCCTTTCGTTCTCCGTGCCGTGGGCAATCTGGTCAAGGTCCGGTCCCTGCTGTTCGGAGGATGGCTGCGGGTCATCGTGCTGGATCCGGAAGACGGCTACCGGGCCCATGTCCTGGAAGACGGAGAACTGCAGGTGCACCCGGCCTCGGACCGCCGCAGCAGACCCCAGAATTCGCTGGAGGAAATCGCATCGTGAATACCATCAATCTCAATCCGCTGAAGAAGCTGGAAATCATTCTGGAAGGTGCCCACAAGGATTTTGCCACGGATCTTCTCGACCGTGCGGGAGTCAAGGGCTATACCATTGTCGGGAACCTGTCCGGCAAGGGCAGTCACGGCATCTATGAAGGCCATATCATGTTCAATGAGGACGACGTTCTGGTCATGATTATCGTGGCCGTACCGGAAGAACTGGTCTCCCCGATCCTGGAGGGGTTTACCCCGTTTTTTGAGAAGCATACGGGGGTGGTCTTTGTTTCTGACATCCAGGTCAGCCGTCTGGTAAAATTCAAAAACTGACTATTAGAAGAGGGACAGCAAGGTGAGCAGTGATCTTGGCAGCCAGTATCTGATCGAAAAGGAACCGTATTACCGGGAAGTGCAGGGCGAGATCGGTCTTTATGAGGCGGCCTATGCGGCCCGTCTTCCCATGATGGTCAAGGGACCCACGGGATGCGGAAAATCCCGGTTTATCGAATATATGGCCTGGCGCCTGAAGCGGCCCCTGATCAGTGTGGCGTGCAACGAGGACATGACTGCCTCGGATCTGGTGGGCCGGTTTCTGCTGGACCGGGACGGTACCAAGTGGCAGGACGGCCCGCTGACCACAGCCGCACGCATTGGAGCCATCTGTTACCTGGATGAGGTGGTAGAGGCGCGCCAGGACACTACGGTCGTGATTCATCCGCTCACCGATCACCGCCGGACCCTTCCCCTGGACAAAAAGGGGGAACTGATCCACGCCCATCCGGATTTCCAGCTGGTCATTTCCTATAATCCGGGCTACCAGTCGTCCATGAAGGACCTCAAGCAGTCAACCCGGCAGCGGTTTGGCGCCCTGGATTTTTCCTATCCGGAGCGGGATATCGAAATTGAGGTAGTAGCCCACGAATCCGGTGTGCCATCGGACCTGGCAGGCAAGCTGGTGTCCATTGCCGAGCGCTCCCGCAATCTCAAGGGCCATGGGCTGGATGAGGGCCTGTCGACGCGCATGCTCATTTACGCTGGCTCCCTCATGCAGAAGGGCATTGATCCCATTGCGGCCTGCAGTGTCGCCCTGGTTCGGCCCATTACGGATGACCCGGACATGCGGGATGCCCTGGATGCCGCTGTGGGGACCTTCTTCTAGACCACGTTTTTCCCGGGGGACGCCGGAGGGGGTCAGGCCTGTGTGTGGCCCCTGCGCTGCTGGCGCAGCCACTCCCGGGTCTTGGCCACAAGGCGGTGCAGGGACCGGCTATGGTTGTAGACACGGACGCCGTGAAGGGGTACCCAGCGGATTTCCAGGGATTCCAAGTTTCCCTGCAGGGGCAGGCGGTCGTCGGTTTCCAGCAGGAAGCGGATGTCCAGATGGTGGTGTTCCGGCTCCCTGCGCCTTTCGGGGACCCGGTGGATATCGACATCAAAGATGCGGGGAGTGAGCACCCGTAGCGCAGACTGGGGAAGTCCGGTTTCCTCGCAGCACTCCCGGATGGCGACCTGCAGGACATTTTTTTCCCCATCTGCATGGCCTCCAGGCTGGAACCATCCGCCGATTTTCCGGTGCAGCAGCAGAAGGGTGGCCGTTCCCCCGGGATTGATGACCCAGGTGGAGGCGGTAACGTGCAGCCCCGGGCCCTCCCGGTGGTAGCAGCCCTCCGAAAAGCGCAGGGCCTGGCAGCCGCGTCTGGCATAGGCCTCTTCCTCGGGAAAAGGGCTGCGGTAGTGGCAGAGTTCACGGAGGAGGGCGTCCCGGTCCATGCTCAGGTCCAGGAAGGATTTTCCACGGCGTGAACGGCGGCTGCGGCCGCCTCGTCCACATCTGCCTCTTTTCCGGCGATGGTGAGCCGTCCGTAGGCACCCACCGCACGGACGTCGATCAGGGTAATGTTGGCGGCTTTTTCCGCCTGGTTCGCGGCGTAGATGACATAGCCCGCCGGCTCCGTTTCCAGGATAAACATGCTCTGTTCCGGGAGAATCATGGAGCCGCGGCGGTTCTGCCGGTTGATGAGCACGGTATGGTCAGGCATCATCCCCCGGATGATCTCGTTCCAGGTAATGCGGCACGCCCGGCGGTCCTTCTGCTCGGCTCCCATCCGCTGGAGCACGACCCGGCCCGCCTCGCGGACATCGCTCTGGTCCCGGTGGTGGACCACCATTGCCCCGTATTCGCGCTCGATCACCTGCTGGGAAAGGTGGACGCGTGTGGCCTTGAGCGCGATATCTGTAAGCCGGTGGATAGCCATGCCCGGAGAGACCTCGATCCAGAGTGCGGCGTCTCCGGGAACGGGAAGAAAGCCCTGGGAAACCGAGGCCATGTAGTCGGCAAGCTGGGGCTGCAGTGAGTCAATATAGACGTAGGTGCGACGATGTATCATGGGTCGGGTGCGCCAGAATGTGCGCATAGCATAGCGGAATGGGGCCTGAAACTCTACCGGCGGGCCGTCCGCGTACCCGGCAGGATGGAAAAAGAGGAATGGCAGATACGGCAAAATCGCGGTGGCCCTGGTGGAAAATGGTACTCTGGATCCTGTGGTTTGCCGGGATCTACGCCGTGGTCCAGTGGCGGGGAGAAGACCGGGCGGTTCCGCTTTCGGTTGCCTCTCTCCCGGTTGAGACCCTGCAGGGACAGCCGGAGGTCCTGAACCTGCACCAGGGGCAGGTCCGGCTGCTCAATTTCTGGTCTCCCGGCTGTGCGCCCTGTCTTGCCGAAACCCCGGCGCTCAACGGGCTGGAGACGCTTCTGGGAGGGAAACGCTTTGCCGTGGTGGGGATTGCGGTCCAGGGAAGTACCCCCGCAGCGGTAGAGGCCAGGCTGCGCCAGCTGGATATCCGGTATCCCCTGTACCTGGAGCAGAAGGGCAGCGCTTCCAGGCTCCTCGGAGGGGTTGTCCTGACGCCCACAAGCCTGCTGGTCAGCGGTGACGGCCGTGTGCTGGGGCGCTACGTGGGGACCGTATCCCTGCCGGTGGTTCTGGTGCGCCTGCTGTGGGCCCGCTGGGCATGAAACGCCGTCCGCGGCTTTCGGTCCAGACCGCCGCGATTCTCGGGCTGGGAATTGTGGTCCTGCAGCTGCTGTCCGTACTGACCATTGTGCAGGTGGTGCTCCTTCCCGTGGCCAGACGCTCAGCCGAAGACCTCTCCGGGCTCATCATCATCAGTGTCCAGACCTACCGGCAGCTGGGGCCGGACGCGCGTCCCGCCTTTGTCCGCCACCTGCAGCGGGATGACGGCATCGAGATCGGCCCGCCCCCGCGCCGGGTCCCAGGATTTGCCGATGTGAAAGGACATCTCTACAGGCGCCTTCTGGAAAAGGCCCTCAGCCGGCGCCTGGGCCGGAAGGTCCAGGTCTATTCTTTTGCCCGGCCTTCAGCTTTATGGGTCTCGGTTCCGGTGGCCGGCCATCCGGTCTGGGTACATTTTCCCCGCCGCCGCCTGGCCAGTTCCCTGCCCATGGGTGTCCTCCTGATTATCGCCATCTCGACCGTTGCCCTGCTGGTCCTGACGACGATTCTGGTGCGCCGGGTACTCCGTCCCCTTGGTGTCCTCTCGGAGGCCCTGCGTACCTCCTGGAAATCGCCGCTGCCGGATCTTCCGCCACGGGGGGCCCAGGAGTTCCATGAGCTGCTCAGCGTCTTCGCGCACATGCGACTGCGCCTGCAGGCGATGATTGACCACCAGTCCCTCCTGCTTGTCGGGATTGCCCATGACCTGCGTTCCCCGCTGGCCCGGATTCAGATGGCCCTGGAGCTGCTTGCGGGAGAGATTCCCCATGACCTGCTCGAAGGCATGCTCCAGGACACCCGTCGCATGTCGGAACTGCTGTCCCAGTCCCTGGCCCTGGGGCGGGGACTCATTGCCCGTGAAAATGACCTGGACCTGGTGGAACTGCTGGAGGAGGCAGGAACGGATTTCCAGCGTTCCGGTGGATCCTGGAATGCGGTACTGCCGCGGCGGCTTCCCTTCCGGGGGGACCGCGAGGCGCTGCGCCGGCTGTTCGGCAATGTCATGGACAATGTCCAGCGCCATGGGGGTGGAAAAGTGGAGGTGCGGCTGCGGAAAGAGGGCCGGCGGAAATATCTGCAGTTCTGTGATTTCGGTCCGGGGATTCCTGCCGGAGATCTGGTGAAAGTGTTTGAGCCGTTTTTCCGCTGTGATGACGCACGCGGTCATGGAGAAGGCAGCGGCCTGGGACTCGCCATTGCGCGGCAGATTGCCGAAGCCCAGGGCATCCAGCTTTCCCTGTACAACCGCCCCCGTGGGCACGGCCTCTGCGTGGAGCTTTCCTGGGAAAATTGAGATGGGAGCCGGCCAGGACCGTGGAGGAGCTCCCACCGTGCCAGGTTCAGCCCGTCAGTACCTGCCGGCTGGCTGCCAGGAGATTGAGTGTGCGCTGGTCGCGAATACGGTAGTACACCCGGCTGGCTGCCTTGCGTGCGAGCACCAGCCCCGAGTCCTGGAGCAGGGCGAGATGCTGTGAGGCATTGCTGTGGCTGGTATCAATGCACCGGATCAGGTTCTGCAGGCTCATTTCACCCCTGCCCAGAAGACAGAGAATCTTGTAGCGCAGGGGATGGGCGATGGCCCGGATGGCAGCAGCCACATGGTAGATTTCGCGTTCCTTGAGAACCGGTTCAGACATGGCATTTTTCTCCGTATCATTCACTGGACCAAAGATTAAGCATAATTCATGCCATATACGGGTATTTTCAGATAAGCCATTAAAAACATCTGGATAGTGGTTTTTTCCGGATTTTTCCTGTGGGAGGGTACTGTAGGCGGACGTCTACGCATCTGCCTGGGTGGAGAAAAAGTGCCTGACGGTCTGGAGCCTTTCGCTGTCGGCCCCGGGCGACAGCAAAATCAGAGGACGGTCCGCCAGTACTGGTCTTCCTTGTCCATGATCCGGGTGGCTTCGTCCGGGCCCCAGGTTCCGGCCGGATAGGTGATGATGTAGTCCACTTCCCGCGCCCAGGTCTTGATGATGGGATCTACCACCCGCCAGGCCCACTCGACCTCGTCAAACCGGATGAACAGGGCGCGGTCTCCCTCCATCACGTCCAGCAGCAGGGCCTCGTAGGCATCCAGCTCCTTTTCGCCGTCCCGGCGGTAGGAGGCGTTCAGCTGCAGTGGCCGCATTTTCATCTCCAGTCCGGGTTCCTTGACGTGGATTTCAATGTTGAGATTTTCGGTTTCCAGGGAAAGGAGAATCCAGTTGGGTTCAATGCGCTCGATGGGGGTTTCCTGGAACAGCTGCTGCGGGGTATGGCGGAACCGGATGGCGACACTCGAGGTTTTGGCCGGCATGCGTTTTCCGGTCCGCAGGTAGAAGGGGACCCCCCGCCACCGCCAGTTGTCGATATAGAACTTGGCAGCCACATAGGTTTCGGTCACGGAATTCCGGCTGACCCCCGGTTCGTCCTGGTAGCCGGGCACGCTCTTCCCCTCCATGCTGCCAGGGCCATACTGCGCCCGCAGCGCGTGTGCATGGATGGCAATCTTGGGAATGGTACGGATGGAGCGCAGGACCTTGACCTTCTCGTCACGCAGGGCATCGGCTTCCAGGGAAGGTGGTGGTTCCATGGCCACAAGGGTCAGAATCTGCATGAGATGGTTCTGGAGCATGTCCCGGAGGGCTCCGGCCTGGTCGTAGTAGCCGGCCCGGTTTTCGACACCCAGGTCTTCCGCCACGGTGATCTGGACGTGATCAATGTAGTTGCGGTTCCAGACGGCCTCAATGGGCAGGTTGGCAAACCGGAACACCAGAAGATTCTGGACAATTTCCTTCCCGAGGTAGTGGTCAATCCGGTAAATCTGCTCTTCGCGGAAATGCCGGTGCAGCTGTTCGTTCAGCTGGATCGCGCTTTCCAGGTCTTCGCCAAAGGGCTTTTCAATGACAATGCGGCAGTCACTTTCCCGTGAAAAACCCGCTGCGGACAGCTGCTGGATGACGGTGAGGAAGTCGCCCGGGCGGATCGCCAGGTAGAAAATGGTACTGTCGGGCCGGTCGCTGCCCTTGCGGGTGAGAAGCCGGACCAGTTCGGCGTAGGATGCAGGGTCGTGCAGTTCGCCATGGACATAGTGAAAATGCCGGCAGAATCGGCGGAAATGCTCCGGCCGGTAGCCTTCGGTAAACCGCTCCAGCTGTCCGCGCAGAAAATCTTCCCATTCCCCACGGTTCCAGGCGCGGCGTCCAAAGGCAAAAATCCGCATGGATTCTGGCATTCGCCCCGCACACTGCAGATGGTACAGGGCAGGCAGCAGTTTCCTGGAAGAGAGGTCGCCGGTGGCACCAAAAATGACAAACTGGCAGATGCAGTGCTCTTCCATTCCTTACGCTTCCTTCTGGATTTCGTGGCCGCCAAAGCGGTTGCGCATCAGGGCCAGGAGCCGGTCCGCATAGCCGTTTTTCCCCTGGCTCGCCCAGCGCATCTGCAGGGCCAGGGTGATGACGGGGGCGGGAACCCGCTGTTCCAGTGCTGCCTGTGCCGTCCACAGCCCCTCTCCGGAATCGGCAACTACCGGCGCAATGCCGTCCATGTCCGGATGGCTGGCCAGGACCCCTGCCGTGAGGTCAAGCAGCCAGGAACGGACGACGCTGCCATGCCGCCACATTCCGGCAATGGCGGCCAGGTCGAGGGGAAAGGTGGTCTGTCCTTCCAGAAGGGCAAAGCCTTCGGCCAGGGCCTGCATCATCCCGTATTCGATGCCGTTGTGGACCATTTTTACAAAATGCCCGCTGCCGGCGGGTCCACAGTGCAGCCAGCCCCGGTCAGGAGCCGGTGAGAGCCTTTCCAGAAAAGGCCTGGCCAGCAGGGCAGCCTCCGGGGTTCCACCCACCATCAGGGCGAAACCTTCCTCCAGCCCCCAGACGCCTCCGGAAACCCCGGCATCCATGTAATGGACCCCCTTTCCTGCGGCTTCTCCTGCTTCGGCGATGGAATCCCGGTAGTGGGCGTTGGCGCCGTTGACCAGAACATCGCCTGGTTCCAGAAGCGAGAGCAGTTCCGTGACGTGCTGTGCCGTTACAGCGCCAGCGGGCAGCATGAGCCAGACCGTACGTGGGGGGGCAAGAGCCGCGACCAGGCCGGCCAGGGTAGACGCGGCCGTCATCCCGGTGTCCCGCGCCAGCTCCTCCGCCTTTCCCGGATGGCGGTTCCAGACCACCACCTGGGCCCCCTGCCGGTGCAGGCGCCGGGCCATTCCGGATCCCATGCGTCCCAGTCCCGCGATTCCGATCTGCAGGCCCGCCATAACTGTTCCTCCTTTCCCCTCAGGTCCAGACTGCTGGTATCATTTCAGTATAGACACAGGGAGAACGAGGAAAAGACACATGGCACTAAGGCTGGGAACCCCGTTATCTAGGGATGCGACCCGACTGCTTCTGCTCGGTTCGGGAGAGCTGGGCAAGGAATTTCTTATTGCGGCCCAGCGCTTCGGGGTGGAAACGGTGGCGGTCGACCGGTACGCCGATGCGCCTGCCATGCAGGTGGCCCACCGCAGCCATGTGATCGACATGACGGATCCCTCAGCCCTGGTGGCCCTGGTCCAGCATGAGCGCCCCCATTTCGTCGTCCCTGAAATCGAGGCGATTGCGACCGGGGCACTGGCCGAGATCGAGGAGCGCCGTCTGGCCACGGTCGTTCCCTCTTCCCGGGCCGTCCAGCTCACCATGGACCGCGAGGGTATCCGGCGGCTTGCAGCCGAAGAGCTTGGCCTGCCCACATCCCCCTATGCCTTTGCCGCTTCCCTGGAGGAGCTGGCAGCCGCTGCCCACCGCCTGGGCTTCCCCTGTGTGGTCAAGCCGGTCATGTCTTCCAGCGGCAAGGGACAGTCCCTGGTGCAGGGACCGGATGCCCTGCCGGCGGCCTGGCAGGAGGCCCAGACCGCAGGACGGGTGGGCGGACAGCGGGTCATTGTCGAGGGATTTGTGGAGTTTGATTTCGAGATTACCCTGCTCACCATCCGCGGGGCTTCCGGCACACATTTCTGTCCCGCCATCGGACACCGCCAGGAAGCGGGTGACTATGTGGAATCCTGGCAGCCCCAGCCCCTCGCCCGGCAGGCTCTCGAGAAAGCCCAGGAGATGGCGCGCGCCGTGACGGACGATCTGGGCGGGCGGGGCATTTTTGGGGTCGAGTTCTTTGTCCTGGGGGAAGATGTCCTGTTCAGCGAGCTGTCTCCAAGGCCGCACGATACGGGCCTGGTTACCCTTGCGAGCCAGCGGCAGAGCGAGTTTGATCTCCATTTGCGGGCGATCCTCGGACTGCCGGTGGATCCGGGATTTGTCCGTCCGTCCGCTTCGGCCGTCATACGGGGGGGTAGCGTTGGGTGGGGGCCAGTGTATTCCGGTGTGCCGGAGGCACTCCAGGTGCCGGAAAGCGACGTCCGCCTGTTCGGCAAGCCCTACGCCGGCAGGCTCCGGCGGCTTGGGGTCGCCTTGGCCTCTGCGGATGATGTGGAAACTGCGCGGGAGCGTGCCCGCCGCTGTGCTGCGGCCGTGCATGTCCACCCTGCGGGGATGGAAGCCGGCCGGAAATCCTAGCCGGTTACGAAGGCGCTGATCCGCTCCAGCGCCCGGGCCAGGTTGGCCTCACTGGTAGCGAAGGACAGGCGCAGGTGCCCCGGTGTGCCAAAGGCCGATCCGGGCACCACCGCTACGCCCGCTCCCAGGATCTGCTCGGCCAGTTCCAGGTCACTGCTGATCCCCCTGCGGAGCATGACTTCCTGGAATCCCGGGAAACTGTAGAATGTTCCGTCCGAAGGCAGTACCTCAACGCCAGGCAGGGACTGCAGGCTCCGGTACACGTAGTCGTGACGGTTTTCAAAGGCGGCCAGCATCGGAGAGATCAGCCGGTCACCGCTTTCCAGGGCGGCCTGGGCTGCTGCCTGGGCGATGGAGCACGGGTTGGAGGTGCTCTGGGACTGTACGGTATTCATGGCCGCGACCAGCTGCCGCGGACCCGCACAGTAGCCAATGCGCCAGCCCGTCATGGCGTAGGCCTTGGAAACGCCGTTCAGGATGATGCAGCGGTCTGCCAGGTCCGGGCAGGCGTTGGCCAGATTGACAAAAGGCATCCCCCGGAACAGGATTTTTTCGTACATGTCATCGCTGGCGACCAGAATTCCCGGGTGGCGCCGCAGGACTTGCCCCAGGGCTTCCAGCTCCGCAGCCGAATAGGCTACTCCAGAAGGATTGGAGGGGCTGTTGATGACCAGGAGCCGGGTTCTGGGGGTAATGGCCGCTTCCAGGGCTTCGGGACCAATCTTGAAGCGCTCTGCCGCAACGGTAGGCAGAATGACCGGTTTTGCCTCGGCCAGCAGGACCATGTCAGGATAGGAAACCCAGTAGGGGGCAGGAATGATGACCTCGTCTCCGGGATCGAGAAGCGCCTGGCAGAGATTGAAGAAACTCTGTTTTCCCCCCACCGAAACAAGAATTTCATCGGCCTGGTAGTTGAGACCGTTGTCCCGTGAAAATTTTGCGGCAACTGCTGCTTTCAGCTCTGGGGTGCCCCCGACGGCCGTATATTTGGTAAAGCCCCGGTGGATGGCGGCGATGGCGGCCTCCTTGATGGGGTCAGGGGTGTCAAAATCCGGCTCTCCTGCGCCGAGGCTGACAATATCCTTTCCCTCGCGGACCAGCTGGGCGGCCCGGGCGGTTACGGCAAGAGTGGGGGAGGGGCGGACGGTGCCGACACGGTGGGATAGGCGAATATCCAAAGCTGGTGACTCCAAGAAAGGGCCTGCAGTACCCGCAGTTTAGCGGACAGGGTGCAAAATTGTATGCCTTTCAAGGGGAAAATCAACCATCTTTCCCTTTTCGGAGAACTGCGGTACGCGACCGAAAAAATGGTCGAGGCTCTCTATTGGGGAGAATGGAAACTGTCCGGTTTCTGCCGTTGGCGGGAAGGGTGTCTGCCGGGCGGGGGAGCGGTTCTCTTGGAGGGGAGCAAAATGGAAACCTGGGTGGTGGTGGCGGATGCGGGACGTGCGCGGTTTTTCCGGGTAGGGAAGCCCGGTTCCCTGGTTCCCCCTGGTGCGGGGGCTACAGCGGAAGAGGCCCCGATGGTGCTGGAGGAGTTCCGGGACCTGACCCACCCGGCCTCGCGCCTGCACGAGAACGAAATGGCGACGGATGAGCCGGGTTTCGGGACGGTCCGGAACATGCGGGGGAAGTTTGGCATGGGATCACCCGTGGAACCCAAGGAAGAGGAGGCCATCCGCTTTGCTGCCGTGGTGGCGGACGCGCTCCTGGAAGACGCAGGGAAATACGGCCGTCTCTATCTCTGTTCTGCTCCCCATTTTCTGGGCCTACTGCGCAAGCATCTGGACTCCCGGGTCCAGGACAGGATCGCCGCGGAAATCGACCGGGATTACTCCCTGCTGGACGCCGGGGAAATCGGGAAACATCTGCGCGACCTGCTCTAAACCCGACGGGACGCCAGACCGGGGACACCGGATGCCTGGGGCTGGACAGCACCGGTTCCGGAGATCGTCTCCTGCTGTTTTCTCGCAGGGCTGACTGTGGCACTCTTTCTCCAGGATCCTGCTAGGGAAATGAGGAAGGGGGAAACATGGCGGCCGTCAGCTCCGCAAAAATTGGCGAATTTCTGCAGCAGCACCACCTGGCCCAGTCGCTTACCCTGGAAGAGGTCCAGGTACTGGCCGAGTATGTGACCCATGCCGCCTTCCGCAATGGCCAGATCATCGCGGAATGGGGTACCTTGGGGGAAGCCCTGTTTTTCTGTGTCCATGGGGAGATGGCCATTGTCCATCACAGTGCCGATGGCAACGAGGTGGAGGTGGTCCGTGTCCGGGAAGGACAGATGGCCGGAGAAATGTCCTTCTTTGACCGGGAACCCCGGAGTGCCCGCATCGTCGCCCGCTCCGACGATACCCAGGTCCTGGTGCTGACCCGTGCCCGGTACCAGCGTCTCAAGGTCGAGAGGCCATATATTACCGTCAACATTCTGGAGCAGGCGATCATCAGCCTGGACCACCTGTTCCGCCATCTTTCCCAGGACTACTCGGATTTTTCCAGCTACCTCTACGGAAAGGGATCCGGAAAGGGCCGCTACTGACCACTCTGGCAGAGGAGCCGGGCGATATGGTCGAGCCGTTCCAGCGGGTCCTGCAGGAGCAGGAGTTTCAGCTTTTCGGCAACAGGAACCGTCAGGGCCTGGGCGAGAAGCATGCCGGCCGTGGTAGCATCCAGACTCCCAGCGGGGGTGTCTCCTGCCAGTTCCGCAAGGACGGGTTTCATCCACGCGTGTCTGGTTTCCATGGGCAGCTGCGGTTCTTCTTCCCACGGGCAGAGGCGGGCGGTGGCAATACCGGCCCGTTCCCGCCATTCCACGACGCTGCAGCGGTTGCCACCCTCAACCTGGATGAAGAGCATCCCGTTCTGGGAGCCCCAGTCCCGGATTTTCGCCAGGGTTGCCACTTTCTCCGGTGCATTTTCCCCGTCCGCCTGGTGAAGACAGATGGCGAAGGGCTGGTGGCTGCGCAAACTGCGGCTGACCATGTCGAGGTACCGGGGTTCGAAAACCCGGAGTGCCATGCGGGCACCCGGAAACAGGACTGTGCCCAGCAGGAACAGGTCTGTCCAGTCCGTTTGCGTGCTATCATGATCCATGATTTTCACCCCTGTCCGGTATGGCCAGTTTAAGTTTACCCCCCCTTTCGCTGTATGTGCATCTTCCCTGGTGCAGGGCGAAGTGCCCATACTGCGATTTCAATTCCCATGCCGCCGATACCTTTCCGGCCGGCCGCTACGTGGAAGCGCTGCTGGCCGATCTCGAGCGGGAACTCCCCATGGTCTGGGGGCGGCCAGTGAACAGCGTGTTTCTCGGCGGGGGAACCCCAAGCCTGTTCCCCGCTGGAGCCATCGACGTGCTTCTATCCGGAGTGCGGTCGCGCCTGCGTCTGGTACCGGGGGCAGAAATCACCCTGGAAGCCAATCCTGGGGCTGTTGGGGCTGGAGCGTTCCAGGGGTTCCGGGACGCTGGAGTTACCCGGCTTTCCCTCGGCGTACAGTCTTTCCAGGACAGTTTTCTCCAGCGTCTCGGACGGGTCCACGATGGCCAGGCGGCGCGCAGGGCCATTGAGTCGCTGCTGCGTGCGGGATTCCAGAGCTGGAACATGGACCTGATTTTTGCCCTCCCCGGACAGACGGCAGACGACGCCCTGGAAGATGTCCGGGAAGCGCTTGCCTATGCCCCTCCCCATGTTTCCCTGTACCAGCTCACCCTGGAACCGGGGACCCCCTTTGGGAGCCATCCTCCTGCCGGACTGCCCGATGTGGACCGTGCGGCGGAGATGGAAGAGATGCTGCGGTCGACGCTGGAAACGGGGGGACTGGAGCGCTATGAAATTTCAGCCCATGCCCGTCCGGGCCAGACGTGCTGGCACAACCGGAACTACTGGAAATATGGGGATTACCTGGGGATCGGGGCTGGAGCACACGGAAAGCTCACCGTACCCGGACAGGGCATCTGGCGCAGCCGAAAAACCTCCCGGCCGGAAACCTACATGGATTCCGCCCTGGACAAGTGCGGCAGCCCGGCTGATGGCCACTGGGTACGTCCGGAAGACCGCCCTTTCGAGTTTTTTCTCAATGTCCTGCGGCTGAAGCACGGGTTTGATGCGGAGCTCTTTGAGCTCCGCACCGGCCTGCCATTCCTGGAGGTGGAGGGAAAGCTCCGGCAGGCAGAAAAGCAGGGCCTGCTGAGGAGGGAAGGCAGGAGCTGGCGCCCCACGCCCATGGGGCTCAACTGGCATAACGAACTCTGCCTGCGGTTTCTGCCGGAGGATTCCGGAAAAGGGCCGGGGAATGGGAATGCCCGGGCGTTCCAGTCCCTGCCCATGGATTCCACGCATGGCCTGTGATGGCCTCCCTGAAAAGACATTTTTGCAGCTTCCGGTCCAGCCTGCGGCCCTGAATTTTTCCATGGGACAAGCAGGTGCGCGGTGGATGTCCGGGGTGCGGAGACCGGCTTTTCCAGCCGGCTCGTGCAGGGTTTCCTGGGACATGCCCGGCTCCTGGTACCCTGGATGAACAGGCAGAGTGACCCCAAGGCAAAAAAACGGCCGAATGCGGCTGTCCCACCGTTGTATGGACTCGCCCGCATCCTGTCCAAATGGGGCATCTGCTCCCGGACGGTGGCCGAAACCTGGATCCGGTCCGGGCGTGTCCGCGTGGATGGACGGGTGGAGCCTGATCCGGACCGTCGCCATCCCCTGCAGGGGATCCGGGTCGAGGTGGATGGCCGGGTAGTAGGGCCCGTGGCACGGCGGGTCCTGATGCTGAACAAGCCACGGGGATACCTGGTCACGCGGCAGGACACCGGAGACCGGAAAACGGTCTATGACCTGGTTCCCCCGGAACCCTGGCTTTTCCCGGTGGGCCGGCTGGACCAGGCCAGCAGCGGGCTTCTGCTGCTGGCCAACGACCCGCTCTGGGCTGGCCGGATTCTGGGGCCTGGTGGCCAGGTTTCCAAAACCTATCACGTCCAGGTGAGTCCACCACTCCTGCCGGAGGCGCGCTCAGCCCTCGCCGCAGGCCCTGCTCTGGACGGCCGCTGCTGTCTGCCCATGGATATCCGTGAGCTCCGCTGCGGTGGGCGTACCCAATGGCTCGAATTTGTTCTTCGCGAGGGACGTAACCGCCAGATACGGCGGCTTGTGGCCCTGCAGCAGAGTGAAGTCCTGCGGCTGGTCCGTGTGGCCATTGGCCCCCTGCTGCTTGGTGGACTCCGTCCGGGAGAGTGGCGCTGGCTGGCGGATGCCGAAGTGCAGGGACTGGAGTGTTCCCGCCACGATCTCCTTTCTGGCGAAAAGGTGGGCTAGACCCGGATTCCTGGGCATTACGCACTCCACTCCGGTTGCGTGCCGACCGGCCGGTCAGTAGACTCGGCCTGAGCTGACGGAGACGGGGCAATGACGAATACGGAAAATGGCTCTACCCTCGCCATTACGGTCGCGGTCATGCTGGCTGTGGTCATGCAGGTGCTCGACCTGACCATCGTCAATGTGGCGCTCACCTATATGCAGGGTTCCCTCCAGGCCAACAGCGACCAGATTACCTGGGTGCTGACCAGCTATATGGTCGCCAATGTGATCATTCTTCCGCTGACGGGGCTGCTCGTGGAACGCTATGGCCAGCGCACCGTGATGGTCTGGAGCGTCGTGGGATTCGTGGCGGCCTCGGTACTCTGCGGGCAGTCCCAGCGTCTTGCCGAAATCGTGTTCTGGCGGCTGCTGCAGGGAGTATTCGGGGCCGCCCTGGCTCCGGTGGGACAGACCATCATGCTTGGGGCCTATCCCCCGGAGAAACGCGGCCAGGCGATGGCCATACTGGGGATGGGCATCATGCTGGGCCCTATCCTGGGCCCCACGCTTGGCGGATATCTTACTGACACCCTCAGCTGGCGCTGGGTATTTTATGTCAACATTCCTTTTGGAATTCTCGCCTTTCTGCTGATGCAGGCGGTTCCAGATGTGGGGCGCAGTGACCATCCCCGCCGTGTAGACTGGCTGGGATTCGGACTGATGGCCGCCGGTCTCGGGGGGCTGCAGGCGGTTCTGAGCCTCGGCAACCAGGACAACTGGTTCAGTTCCCAGACCATCATTCTTCTGAGCCTGGTGTCGGGCCTTGGCCTGGTTTTTTTCCTGTGGCGCTCCCTGGCCATTTCCTACCCGGTGGTGGACCTGCGCCTTCTCCGGGACCGCAATCTGGCCATTGGAAGTGCGGGAATTGCCGTTTTTGGCCTTTCTCTTTTTGGTGTCATGGTGATTTTGCCCATCATGCTGGAAAACCTGATGAAATACGAGGCGTTTACCACTGGACTGGCCATGGCTCCCCAGGGGCTGGGAGCCATGGCCGCCATGATGCTGGCCGGAAAGCTTCTCGGGCGAAACGTAAATCCCCGGGATATCGTTCTTCTGGGGATTTTTTTTGGCGGAATCGGGACCTGGTATACCACCCTGTACAGCCTGAACATCAGCGTGGAATGGATTGTCTGGCCCTCCCTTCTTCGCGGAATTGGTCTCGGGCTGGTCAGCATCCCACTGTTTACCCTGGCTTTTTCAACCATTGGAAAATCTGGGCAGGCGGAGGGGGCGGGGATTTTCAACCTGATGTGTACCCTGGGAGGAGGGATCGGTATCGCCATAGTATCGACGGTGATGACCCAGGAACAGCAGGTAGCGTGGAACCAGATGGGAGGACACGTCAACCCCTTTTCGCCGGCCCTGTCCCACTATATGGAGATCCTGGGTACCGCCCAGGGGCCAGTTTTCTGGCACATGCTCGGCAGGGGGGTCCTGCTGTCACAGTCGGGAATGCGGGGGATGCTGGACGCCTTCAACCTGGTGTTCTACGGATTTCTCGCCCTGATTCCGCTGGTGTTCCTGTTTCGGCGTTCCGCAGACAGGAATTCCGGTCACTAGGCGGAAGCCCTATTCAGTGGGCGGAAGTTTCTTCCAGATGGGGGAGGGTTGGCAGCCAGAGTGTGCGGGCAAAGCCCCAGTCCAGCAGTTTCAGGCTCTGCCAGGAGGCTTTCCAGAAACCCCGGCGCTCGTCTGTAAAGGAGGGAACCCCCAGTACGACAGCAATGAGACTGATTCCGTTCTGGGTTCCGGATGCAACCAGACAGTGTCCGGCCGCATCGGTATAGCCGCTTTTCATGCCAGTGATAAAAGGTACCCGCCCCACGAGAAGATTTGGATTGGGACTGGTAATCCCGGCGTAGGTGAAATGCGCGTGCCGGAAAAAAGACATGAACCGCGGGAACCGCTGGATGATGGCGCGGGTGAGCAGGGCAACGTCATAGGGACTGGCCATGTTGTTCGGGTGGGGCAGGCCGTCCGGGTCATGGAAGAGGGTGGACATCATGCCAAGCTGGTGGGCCGTGTGGTTCATCCGGGCGACGAAGGCCGGAACGGAGCCGGCTACCAGATGGGCTGCCTCGACTGCGGCATCGTTGCCGGAGGGGACGGTCATTCCCAGGATCATCTGGGCGACCGTGAACCGCTGGCCCGCCCTCAGAAACATGGAAGACCCGCCCGTACGCAGCGCGGCCGGGCAGGGGGTAAAGGCCTGGTCCAGCCGCAGGTGCCCTGCCTGGATATCCTGAAACAGCAGGTATAGCGTCATCAGCTTGGTAATGCTGGCGATGGCATAGGGCTGGTAGGCGTGGTGTGCCGCAAGGATCTGGCCTGTGCTGGCATTGACCAGGATATAGGCCCGCGCCTGGATGGGGGGGAGACTGCTCGATGTCCCGGCCCTGGCGACCACAAATCCGGCAAGGAGCAGCAGCAGCGACAGGGAAACGCGCAGGAAATGCAGAACTGGCCCCCGGTACCTGGTGGAGCAGGCGCTGGTAACGGTTCGGTGCATGTCCATCCCCACCTGTGAAGTCGGTCTTTGCGATATTAGGCACTTTTTGCGGTTTTGCCTAGCTTGCGGGCAGAATTTTTCTCCCGGCCGCCTAGCCGGTGGAACAGGAAAAGATATAGACTGCCCGGTATGTTTTCCCAGTCTTCCCTGTCCTTTCAGACCCTCTGGCATGAGCCCATTCTCTGGGCAACCGCGGCCATTATCGTGTTTGTGGCCTTCTATGTCCGTGGCGTAATCGGATTTGGCTCCGGCCTGATTTCGGTCGCCCTGCTTACCCTGTTTTTTCCGATCAAGGAAGTAGTCCCAGTGGTGCTCCTTCTGGATCTCCTCGGCTCTGTGCTTCTGGGAGCCTACGATTTTCACGAAATCCGCTGGCCGGAGCTGCGCTGGCTGGTTCCAGGAAGCTTTCTCGGGCTCCTGGTGGGGTCGTACATTCTGGCGGACAGTAACGCCCAGAGCCTCACCCGGTTTCTCGGGCTGTTTATCCTGGCCTATACCCTCTATGCACTGCTGCTGAAACCGGAACGGCTACCCCGAATTTCCCTTCGCTGGGGCCTGCCGCTTGGCGCCTTTGGCGGAGTGATCGGCAGTCTCTATGGCGGTGGTGGGCCGCCTGTTGTTGCGTATCTCCAGATGCGGCATCTGGACAAAAGGGCATTCCGCGCCACCTTTCAGGGAGTGGCCCTTACCGACAACGTCCTGAGGCTTGTTGTCTATGTCTATCTCGCGCTGATGAACGTGTCTCTGGCCGTGGGTTTTCTGATGCTTGTCCCTCCCGTGCTCGTAAGCCTTTGGACGGGAAACCATCTCCATTTGCGTATCCCGCAGCGGGGGTTCATGCTCGCGACTCTGGCCCTGCTGGCGGGAGTGGGAATCAAGTATCTGATCTAGGAGGCTGTCTTGATACCGGTAGAAGATCTTCGCAGAACCGCCCAGGGGGCGATGTCCCTTAATATTGCTTTTATCGGGGTGGTAAACGGGCTGTTTTCTGCCCTGCACCGCCTGCAGCAGGCGGATGTGGACCACCTTGCCCGGGAGAGCGGCATGGATCGTGGTTACCTGGAGCGCTGGTGTGATGCTGCTTACGCCTTTGGGTGGCTGGAGCGGGACGGAGCGCAATTTGTTCTGAGCGAAGATGGCGCTGCGATGCGGCCGGAAGCGGAAGACAGCCGCATGGCCATTGCGGTCGGGGCAATGCTGTCTGCCCATATGGCGGAACGTGCCGCAGGCCTCATGCGAACAGGGGAGAGACCGGGCGAGAAGGTACTGGCCGAGAGAGAAACGATTCTTCCCTGGTTTGGTGCCATGCTGGAGCTGAATTTCCGCAGAACCTTCGAGAAGGAAATACTGCCCCGGGTCGAAATTTTTCAGGAAATAAATGAAAAATCCGGGCTGGTGGTCGACCTCGGCTGCGGAAATGGCTGGTATCTCCGCGCCCTGCTCGGGCACTGCCGCCACCTGTATGGCCTCGGTCTGGACGGTTTTTCCGAAAACATCCGACAGGCAGCCGCGAAGGCAGAGGCTGAAGGGCTGTCCGGGAGGCTCCAGTTTGCCGAGGGCGATATTCACCACTTCCGCATGCCACGCTCCGCTGACCTCATCGCCATGAACCGTGCCCTGCACCATGTCTGGGAGCTCCGGGGAGCGCTTTTTGACCGGCTATACAGGGAACTCAATCCCGGTGGGGCGGTAGTCATCTGGGAGCCTGCCTGGCCCGGGGATACGGGGATCCTGCGGCAGCCGGAATATCGGGGAATGGCTTTCCAGAATGTCACGGAACATGTGCAGGGCAACCATTTCCTGCAGCCGTCTGAAATTTCGGCGGCGCTGGAAGCCTCCGGATTCCGCAGCGAACTCCATCCGGTAGGCAGCGACGTGGTGGTTGTTGGACGGCGCCCGGACTGACCGGCCAGCGTACGGCGCGGCTTGCTTTTTCGGATGGGGGGCACTATCCTCCTGCGCTAATGGGGCGGTAGCTCAGCTGGGAGAGCGTCGCGTTCGCAATGCGAAGGTCGGGAGTTCGATCCTCCTCCGCTCCACCAAATAATATCAGCAAATACAATAAGTTAAAACGAAAATGCCACCCATCAGAGGTGGTCTTTTTTTGACCAAAATAACCCTCTATGGACACCCATCTGTCTGCGTCCACATGTTGTCCATGAGGCCGATCTGGTGTCGATGCCGGCGGCTAATTGTCGTTACGGCGTAACGCCCATATCTGATGGGTTTGCCACCCACTGCAACCTCCTGCCCGAGAGTTATGGGTTATAGATACTCATAACTCTCACCTCACCGCCACCGTGCAGGCGACCTGACCGTAGCGTTACCCCCTAACGCTACCGCTCCGAACCGCCGCCGCGCAGGCGATCTAGCGACCGCTTATCGGCTGATCGCCCAGTTGGTCAGTCGAGTAACTCCACTCAGCGGATCAGGCTGCGGCGCATTGCGGTGCGCGGCCATAGCTGGCGAGGGCGCTACTCCATTTCTACGCCCATTTTCACCCAATTCTGACTCGCTGGATAAATGGGTGTAAATGGGCGTATTATTGGTTCATGTTCCGAACCGACACCCTCCAGATCACGCCAGAGGTCTTGGGCCTGATTGCCCGGATCGACGAGTTCAAGGGTGCGTGGCGCGCTCTGGGCGCGCTCGCGCCCGACCGCCTGTCGGCCCTGCGGCGCGTGGCCACCATCGAGAGCATCGGCTCGTCCACCCGCATCGAAGGCAGCAAGCTCACCGACCGGGAGGTCGAGCGGCTGCTGTCCAACCTCGCCATCAAGAAGTTCGAGACACGCGACGAGCAGGAAGTCGCCGGGTACGCCGAACTGGTGGACTTGATGTTCCGAGCGTGGGAGGACATCCCGTTCAATGAGAACCATATCAAGCAGTTCCACCAAATCCTGCTGCAATACAGCCAGAAGGACGAACGGCACCGGGGCAACTACAAGATTGGCTCCAACAGCATCGCGGCCTTCGACGAGAACGGCGTGCAGATCGGCATCGTGTTCGAGACGGCTACGCCGTTCGACACGCCACACCTGATGGCGGAACTGGTGCAGTGGGTCACCGACGAGCGCGAAAAGACTGTGCTGCACCCGCTGCTGATCGTCGGCATCTTCGTCGTCGTATTCCTCGAAATCCACCCGTTCCAAGACGGCAACGGGCGGTTGAGCCGCGTGCTGACGACCCTGTTGCTGCTTCAGGCCGGATACGCCTACGTCCCGTACAGTTCGCTGGAAAGCGTGGTCGAGGCGAACAAGGAAGCCTACTATCTGGCGCTGCGGCAGACGCAGGGAACGATCCGAACCGACACGCCCAACTGGCAGCCGTGGCTGCTGTTCTTCCTGCGCTCGCTGGCCGAGCAGGTGCGGCGGTTGGAGAAGAAGGTCGAGCGCGAGAAGATCGTGCTGGCCGCGCTACCGGCGCTGTCCTTGCAGATCGTCGAGTTCGCCCGCGAGCATGGGCGTATCACGATGGCCGAGGCCATCAAGTTGACCGGGGCCAGCCGCAACACCCTGAAGCAGCACTTCCGAGATCTGATCGAACGCAAGCACCTCGAGCAGCACGGAAGCGGTCGTGGTGTCTGGTATGGTATGAAGTGATCGGCCTGTTCGATTACGGGTTTGAGGATCGAACCGCAGACCATCGAAAAACGAACGCGGGTTGTCCTGCCCGGAGGTCCAGTCTTCGTCGAACAGGCTTCCCTGCGCTTCGTCCGTCTGGGCTTGCAGCAGATGCGGCAAGGCCGTGAGCAGCACCTGCTCGATGGTGATGTGCATCGGCTGCTCCCAGTTCTGCTTGAAATAGGCGTCCCACGCGGCTTCGGGGATGGTGTAGCGCATGGTCGTCCTGAATTTGCGAGACACCATGAAAACGCTGTGCGGCGGGAGAAGCCAAGATCGAGATACCCTCACGGAGCGGGGACATGTGCGGAGGCGTCCGGTTCTCCCCCGGATGCGCCCGTCGCGTATAATCCCGCCTACGGATTGTCCGCCAGCGTCAGAGGGCGGGTTATCTTTACGGTGGAACTGCACTACCAATTACCGGTTTTCAGGTCCCAAAAACAGGCATAACCCCGCGAAAAGCGGGGTTTTCTGTGTCAGGGTGTTTCACCCCACCCACCAGTGCGCTGGCAGCCGGCAGAACGGGGCAGCCGTTCCGGAGGCATATTCGGGAGGGCTGTCCCAGGCAAGACTGTCCGGATGGATCCTGTCTTCATTCAGGGTGTGCTTACCCGGAGCAGTCCAGTCCCCCCGCCTGCTGTGGCCCCAGATCATGGATGCAGTAGCCGTCAGGGTAGGCAGGCCGCCGTATCCGGGTTCGCAGTACGGGTCTCCGCCGTAGGGGCAGGGTGCTCGCAATCCGCCCGCGCAGGCGTAATGCCCGGGTGAATAGCCGGCACAGCCAGTCAGGCTGGCCAGGAATGCCCAAGGCCGTCAGCAGGGGCTGGTCCAGTAGCGCATGCAAGGCCGGACGGCCAAGTCGAAACAGCGGGCTTGGCAGAAAAAAGCCCAGCAGGAGGTCGGTCGTGCGTTCGGCAATGTCACGATTGGACGGAGCAAAGCGGAAACGCTCGGCTTCGTACGACAGATTGAAATGTTCGAGTGCGGCGTATTCCGCAGGAATATCGCGGATACCCATGCGCATGCCTATGGCCCGCCAGAAGATGAACCAGGCCAGGCGCTCCTTTTCTGACATGGTGCGATGTCCGAAACGTTCGAGCCAGCGTACCGGTTCGAAGATAAAGGTGGACAGCACATACAGGTAGTCCTCGTTGCGAATCGGGTAGGAAGCATGCTGGCGGTTGATATTCGCAATGGCAGCCTGCCCCTGTGGACTGTCATAACCGTGCTCGATCAATTCGCTTAGCAGCAGGTCCGTATCGTCATAGCGCTTGCGGGTACGGTCGGTGAGTTCACCAGTGCTGCGGAGCAGGGCGGAAATGCGTGGCACCGCATAGGTCCGGAACAGCGCCAGCTCAAGCGAACGCGCTACATCGAACGGAAACTCGCAGGTTGCGATCAGGAACACCATGCGGCAATGGTCCGATACAGGATCAAGGCTATCGAGTTCAAGGCAATAGTCCCGTGTATCCGGTTTCCAGGACTGGAACAGGTTCATGGCTCCCGGTTCCCGGCCATGTGTGTGATTTCCGGAATTTTCACGCCGCAGTTCTTCTCCGGATTTCCAGAATCGTCTTACCCGGCGGAACCGCTGCCCGTTCCTGGTCCCTGTGGGAGCGACAGGCTAACGGACTGTATCTGGCGGGAAAAGGGGGGCAGCCAGCGGTTGCGGATAAAGCCCGGTACAGTTTTCAGTTTTTCCAGGGAGCTTCGTGCCACTGCGGTTCCTGCACCGGAGGCTGACAGCCAGGAGGCCGCCTGTTTTTCCGAATCCAGAATGGTCCGTTCCGCTGCACGCTTTCCCCACCATCGTTCCAGACCGGAAAAAAGGCCGGATGGCGGATGCCCGGACCCTTTGACCATCATGCGGTACGTATGGGGATGGTCGAGGCTGGCGACCCCGACGAGGACAAGCCATAACCGCTCTGCCGGCTGCAGGGGGGTCCACCAGGCGGGTGCGACCGCCACGCACTGCCGCTGGCGGCCAGCAATCGCTGTCAGATAGGGAGCCCCGGGGATATGGGCCACATGTGCCAGAATTCTGGAGGGAACCAGATAGATCGGAGCGCTCTGGTGGCTGAGACGGCGGGCCTGGTACAAGATCTGCTGGTCTGCCGGGGCCATGGGGAGGGCATTGCGCGAGAGCCAGTGGCACGCCTCGGTAGAAGCGGTGATATTTCGGGGAACGGCGTATGCGGCAGGTGCCGCAGCCAGCAGCAGGACAAGGCTGGTCCGGCGGGCCCAGCGGAAAAGTGGGCTGCGCACCGGAATTCCGCCAGTTTCCGGTAGCACGTTTTTTCTGCCTCTTTCCCAGGATTCCATTTTCTGACCCTAAAGGAGAATTGGGACGGTGGCAAGTCTTTCGTGTAGCAATGGTGGAACGGTCTGTGCCGCCCGTGGAACATTCAGGTCTGCGGGGGGATTCCCGAGGGCCGATTTTTCCATTCTTCTTGTCGCCAGCAGTTTCCTGGACCAGGATAAAGCGGCAGGCAGTCCAGTGGAAAAAACATTGGTTCCTCCAAAAGGCAGGAGGTGAGTCCCGTACCGGAGATGAAGGGCTGTTCCAGAAGCTGGTAATGCCGGTCTCTGGCCCAGTTGCGGAAATGGGGGAGGATCCCCGTTTCTACCCGGTGGAATCGTGATGCCGATGGTGCCGCCTGCCAGAAAGCCCGGGAAAAATGCAGAACCAGCGCAATTTCAGGAGAGTGGTCATGCTGTTCCCCAACATTTTTTTGGCAGGTGATGGCAGCGGGGTCACGGAACAGGCTCTGGAACCGGTGCTGTTTCTGGTATGGACCGCCCTACGCTGTCTGCGGCCACGGTGGAAATCCGGATACTGGAAACAGGTACTATGGGCAAAAGGGCTGCAGGCGTGATTCCTCCGGAGACAGGGCACCTGCAGGCGGACCAGGCCATTATCGGGCGCAGTGGTTCAGGTGGAGTCCGGAAATTTCTGGTGGGCCGTGTAGCCCGGGCAGTCTGCCATCCGGCCTGCTGCCCTGTTCTGGCCGCCCAGGCCTGATCCGACATGGCGGACGTGGGGGAAGAGCAGGAAAATTCCCGGGTCGCCTCCCCGCATCTTCTGGCGGTCACGGTGGCGGTTATGACAGCCGTCATCCTGAACGTACTCGACATTACGATTGTCAATGTGGCCCTGCCGCACATGGAGGGGTCCCTCCATGCCAACAGCAACCAGATTACATGGGCACTGACCACCTACATGCTGGCCATGGTGATTGTCACTCCCCTGACGGGCCTTCTCGTGGAACGTTTTGGCCAGCGTCGCCTCATTCTCTGGAGCGTTTCCGGATTCCTTCTCTGCTCGGCGCTGAGCGGACAGTCGCATACCCTGACAGAGATTGTGCTCTGGCGTTTTTTCCAGGGTGTCTTTGGAGCCTCTCTGGTACCGGTGGGGCAGGCAATACTCGTAGAAAGCTATCCGCGCGAAAAACGCGGCGTGGCCATGGCGACCCTTGGAATGGGAACGATGCTGGGTCCCATTGTTGGCCCCGTGCTTGGGGGCTACCTGACGGAGAATCTTTCCTGGCGCTGGAATTTTTATGTCAACGTGCCGGTTGGGATAGTAGCGCTGGTCATGCTCTTTTTTTACGCTCCCGATTTTGGCCGGAAAAGCCGGCCCCGGCCCATGGATTTTCTGGGGCTGCTCTGGATGGCGGTCGGTCTGGGGGGGGATGCAGATGGTGCTCAGCCTGGGCGACCAGGACAACTGGTTCAGTTCCCGGTTTATCATCGGCAGCTCCGTCGTTTCAGGTCTTGCTCTTTTCCTTTTTGTCGTGCGCAGCCTGGAAATTGCCCATCCAGTTGTCAACCTGCGCCTTCTGAAGGACCGCGCCCTGGCGCTGGCCAGTCTGGGAATTGGCCTGTTTGGCCTGGCCCTCTATGGAACCATGGTGGTGCTGCCCATTTACCTGCAGAACTATATGGGGTATGAAGCGCAGACTGCGGGCCTGGTCATGGCACCCCAGGGGATCGGATCGTGGTTCTCCATGTGGATGGCCGGCTGGCTCCTGAACCGGGGGGCAAACCCCAGGCTCATGATTTCTGCCGGCGTGCTTCTGGGTTCTTTTGGTACCTGGCTCAGCCTCCACTACAGTCTGGAAATCAGCCCGTTCTGGATCATCTGGCCCGGGGTTTTCCGCGGACTGGGACTGGGGCTTGTTTCCATCCCCCTTTTCACCATGGCGTTCAGTACACTCAGCAAGGCCGAGACGCCGGAGGGCTCAGGGATCTTCAACCTGATGCGCAATCTCGGCGGTTCCGTAGGCATTGCCTTTGTCTCTACCATCATGACCGAGGAAGCCCAGTCCGCGTGGAACCAGATGGGGGGGCATGTCAATCCTTTTTCTCCTGCCCTGTACCGCTATTTCGGGATGGCAGGCATTCACGGGCAGGTACGGTGGGCGGTTCTGGAGCAGGAGCTCGAAAGACAGGCTGCGATGCGGGGCATACTGGACGCCTTTGTTTTTCTTCTGGGAGCTTTTGTGGCAGTTCTTCTCATTGTTCTGGCAATGAAATCCCGCCGTCCAGGATCCCGGTAACGGGATTTCCATGAGACGCCACGCGACTGGTTTTTTCTTGAAAAAGTGTATGGGCCTGCTATAGGTTAGAAGAGTGCTGTTGTCCCAAGCCTTCTGCAGGAAAAAATCAAGGAGTCAGCCATGGCCATATCAGGGAAATACGGTAGATTGGATATCCCGGGGATCGGCAAGGACGAGCCGGTGTTTGTTCTCCGGGGGCAGGACCGTCTGGCCGAAACCGCCATAGATCTGTATCAGGCTCTGGCACGGTCCCATGGGGCTCCGGTAGAAGCGGGAGTGCGGAAAGAGATCGAGCGTTTCCACGACTGGCAGGGGTTCCGGAAACTTCCGGACTGATTCCCCCCGGCCATTTTTCCGCCCTGTCCGGCAGCAGGGTAAGGCCCGGAAAATCCGCCCTCTATACGAAGTCCCTTCCAGGAATGGATCCTATGCTTCCCACCATTTTTTTTGGTCATGGCAATCCGATGAATGCCATTACCTCCAACACCTACACGGATGCCTGGCACCGGATTGGGCAGGAAATCCCGCGGCCAAGGGCTGTTCTCTGCATTTCCGCCCACTGGTTTGTTCCAGAAACGGGAATTACGGTTTCTCCTGATCCCCGCACCATCCACGACTTCTGGGGATTCCCTGAAGAACTCTACCAGGTAGAATACCGGGCCCCGGGAGATCCCGAACTGGCGCAGGAGATACAGAAACTCCTTCTTCCCCTGAATGTGGTTCCGGACAGTTCCTGGGGGCTTGATCACGGGACATGGTCGGTACTGCGGCATGTCTATCCAGAAGCGGATATCCCGGTTCTGCAGCTTGGGATTGACAGCACCCGGCCTGCCGCCTTCCATTATGAACTGGGCCGAAAAATCGCACCTCTCCGGGGAGAGGGAGTACTCATCGCCGGCAGTGGCAATGTGGTGCACAATCTTCGCACCTATGACTGGAGCGGGAACCGCCGTGATCCCTATGACTGGGCCCTGCGGTTTGAAAACCGCATCCGGGAACGGATCCTGGCGGGGGACAGCCAGCAGGTGGTGGACTACCAGACACTGGGTCCGGACGCCGGACTTTCGGTTCCGACGCCGGAACATTTTCTGCCCCTGCTCTATGTACTTGGGGCTGCGCAGCCTGGAGAAAACATCCGCTTTCCGGTAGAGGGCATGGAAGGCTGGTCGCTCTCGATGCTGTCCGTGCAGGTGGGCTAGACTGTGGGCCAGCCCGCAGCGATCATGGTG
Organism: Acidithiobacillus sp.; assembly: GCA_027365525.1. Lineage (GTDB taxonomy): Bacteria > Pseudomonadota > Gammaproteobacteria > Acidithiobacillales > Acidithiobacillaceae > Igneacidithiobacillus. The sequence continues at coordinate 9,643 of DAHXMJ010000035.1, read as the reverse complement.
CAGACTGGAGCCGCCGTGCCCTGGCGGAGTTCAGCCATCCTGCCGCGCATTCCCCCGGGACCGCCTGTGTCCCAGCCGGAATGTACCATGGTAGGCTGTTTTCCAGGACGGCTGGCTTCGGGTTTTGACCTCAATATCCACAAGAAATTTCTCGGTTGAAGCACCGTGAAGCCCCATGTGCACGACCAGACTGAGCAGGCCATAATCCAGCGTGATCCTGGAACCGGAAAGAACCGGTCCACCGGCACACTGCTGTTCGCTGGCGATCAGGGATCGGGTCTTCGCACTGTAGAAGCTGGCCTTGGTGCATACCCCATGGAGATCTCCCGTTCCATGGTTTTTTACGGTCACTTTCAGTACAGGAATCGTAATCCCGGGAATGGACAGGGGACCAATGTGGCTTGCGCTGACCATTCTTACGCTGACACTGTATGGCGTCCAGAACAGCAGGAAAAAGACCGCAACGGCAACCAGGGCGGCGCTCATGGCGGTGACAATGATGGTTTTTTTTTGCATGGGTTCCCGTTTTTCCTGTTATCCTTGGCGGATGCTCCCATCTTTCCGGAAATGGGGCAATATGGGACCGGGATTTGGGGCAATTCTGCCAGAATTGCCCTGAGGGGACCTGTCAGGCCAGATTTCAGCCGCGCAGGCGGCAGGTTTCACGGAAACCCACCAGATCCAGGAATGCCAGGGAGATCGCCGATGCCTGGCATCCAGGAGGGATCTACTCACGCCATAAACGTCTAGTCTTGGCGGGAGCAGTTCATTGATCCCGGCTTTCAGGTCCCTGAATGGCCCACTGGTCCATGGCGGAGAGCGGTAGGGGCATGGAGAAACGGATGACGAAAAAGACGGTTTTTCTGGCGATGGGCGCTATCCTGGCCTCCGGTATGGGCATGGCGGGAGCTGCCGGCGCAGGCGCTGCGCCTCCTGCTGCCAGGGCCCTGTGGCAGCAGGTCCTGAAGCTGCAGCGCGACCGTGCGGTCCTGCCGGAAAGCCATCCGTTCCAGCCCGGATCGCGCAGCGTCGATGCGCTTACCGCGGACCTGGCCAATGCCCGGGCAGCCAGGGCCATTTCCCGGGCGGGTGGAATTCTCAAAGTACGGAAATACCCGGATGGCAGCCTTCTGGTCAAGGAAAATTTCAGTGCCAGCCGGCATCTGAATGGCATTGCCGCTATGCTCAAGCAGAAAGGCTATGATACGGCTGACCGCAACTGGGTTATGGCGACATTCAGGCCAGACGGCCGGCCGGTGGCCATGGGCAGGATCCAGTCCTGCATTTCCTGTCATGCGATGGCGAAACAGCAGGATTTTGTTTTTGCACCCCCGCCGGGACAATTGCTGCCGGTGTCCACATGGGCAGCTTTTTTCCCGAGGCAGAAAATGAACGCCAGGTATGTTGCCCTGCTCCGGAAATTCCCGCAGGCGGAGGTCCATTAGGAATTTCCCCGTTTCCATCGCTGTCCCAAGGGACAGGACCGGAACCATTTCGGGTTTCCCGGAGGCAGCCTCCTCCGGAAAGACGGATCCATGGAGGGGAGCTTATCCGTCTGGAAGCGCTGCGGTCTCCGTATTCTTCCCGCGGCGTTTCCCATGGCCGCCAGCCGGAACAATGTCGATATGGCCCACCATCCCCGCATTGAAATGCCCAGGTTCATGGCACGCGAACTCTACGGTTCCGGCATGTTCTGGAAAGTGCCAGATGAGAGTGGCAGTATGGCCTGGAGGGATGGTCACGCCATTGGGTTCCCGCGCCATCTTCATGCCTGGGTGCGCCTCCATCCGGGCTTCATGTGCCTGCTGTTCAGCCCGGTTTCCAATCACGAACTCGTGCGTCAGCCGGCCACTGTTGTAGATCAGAAAGCGTACAGTCTGTCCGGTGTGGACCTGAATTTGGACCGGGCTGAAACGCAGCGTATCCAGTGCCGTAATCCGCACGGTCCGGGTGACAGCCAGCGGTTTTCCCGGGGATCCATACGGATTATGCCTGGCGCTGGCTGCCGGTGTCCGGGACAGCCCTGCTGCCTGTACCGGCGAAACCGCCAGTGAGGCCAGCAGACCTGCGGCGATGAGCCCCGTTACCGCTCTTTTCACCGGGGGAACCAGACCTGCTCCTGTATCCGGCTGGCACATCGAACCCTCCTGTTCAGTCTTCCGGGAATATGGGGGGGATGCCATGCCTCTCCTGCATCCTGCCTGCAATCCCATGTACGGACAGATGAAGCAGCCTGCAGCCAGAAAGCGCAAGATTTCGGCCAGCGCCAGGCTGAAGCCCAGTCAATATTATCCCGTTCCGGGAAGGAGATACACAGGGCTTCCAGCCGTTCCCTGGCGCGGTGCTGGCAGGGGCGGGAACATGCCGGTTCCATGGCAGACAGGCCATTCCGGCGGCGCAATACCTCCAGACCGGTGCGTGGCCAGCGCGCCAAAAAGGTTTTTGGTAAACGGGATGCAGTGGACTGCACAGGGGGACGGGGGTGCCGGAGCCAGGCGGCTTCCGAAAATCCGGACCCGCGGTACGCACCGGTAGTCCCTGGTGCCATAACCGGGTGCACAGGCAGGTTAGGGTGCTGCTATACTCTTTGCGCACAGCCGCAATTCCCCACATGATCTAAGGAGACAGTACATGAGCGAGCAGACGCTACCCTGGGACGAAGATGCACTAGAACGTCTGGAGAAAATGCCTTCTTTCATTCGCAATATGGCGAAGGCCAAAATCGAGAAGGCTGCGAGGGAAGCGGGGGAATCAAGAGTGACGGCCGCGTTTCTGGATGCCAACAAGGCGAAGATGATGGGGTAGTGCCCGTGAGGATGTGGAAGCACCGCTTCCGCATGGTGTGAGTTCCTGCGGCACCGCAGGTTACGGATATGGGGTGGCAGGTCACGCTTTTTTCCAGCGGAACCCGACCGGGAAGGCATGCAGCAACCGCAGGCGCCGGGCGCCACACCGCACAGCAGCACTGGTTCGCTGCCAGAGGGCCCTCTACCCTGCCTGTGCCGGCAGAACCGGACCAGGCAGGGTGCCCTGTACGGTAAAAAAGATTGGGGGCACAATGCCCGCACTGGTTCCCCGAGAGTATTGCCGTGCAGACACCCGAAAGTCTCCATCTCAAATCCATGCTGGACCAGTTGAGACGCCTGAAGAGCCGGACGGAAATTGCCGGGGTTCTGGGTGTGGATGTCTGTACCGTGCGCCGCTGGGAAAGCGGATCCAGCGAGCCTCCTGCGTATGTCCCGTACGCTCTCCGGCAGCTTCTGCCCCCTGCGCTACCCTTCGATGGGGAAACGGGCGGATTCACCTTCATCGACCTTTTTGCCGGTATCGGCGGGATCCGGCAGGGATTTGAAAATCTGGGCGGCAGGTGCGTCTTTACCAGCGAGTGGGACCCCTTTGCCCAGAAGACCTACCGCGAAAACCATCGGGGAGACCTCCATGCCCTGAACGGGGACATCACAAAAATCCCCGCCCCGGACATTCCGGACCATGATGTCCTGCTGGCCGGTTTTCCCTGCCAGCCTTTCTCCATCGCGGGCGTTTCCAAGAAGAATGCCCTGGGCCGGGCCCATGGTTTCCGGGACGAAACCCAGGGAACCCTGTTTTTTGATGTGGCCCGCATTCTGGAGCAGAAACGCCCCCGGGCCTTTCTGCTGGAAAACGTGAAGAACCTGGTGTCCCACGACCGGGGACGCACGTTCGGCGTGATCCGCAGGACACTCACGGAAGAGCTCGGCTATCACATTCACTGGCGGATCCTCGATGGAGCGCATTTCACTCCCCAGCACCGGGAACGCATCCTGATCGCCGGATTCCGGGATCCGGTCCCCTTTGACTGGGATGCCCTGCCGCTCCCGGAGAAGGGAAGCCACCGGATAGGGGACATCCTGCACCGGACGGATGGCAGAGAACCGCATCTGCCCTGGGACGGCGAGCGGTTCTTTGACCATTTTTCCGGCCAGGTACCGGAAAAATATACGCTGACCCCGAAGCTCTGGGCGTACCTCCAGGCCTATGCGGAAAAACACCGGGCCAGGGGGAACGGATTCGGATTCGGTCTGGTGGGTCCGGACAGCATTGCCCGCACCCTGTCGGCCCGGTACTACAAGGACGGTTCCGAGATTCTCGTCCACCAGGGAGAGGGGAGAAACCCGCGCCGCCTGACCCCCCGGGAGTGCGCCCGGCTCATGGGGTTTCCGGACAGCTTCCGCATACCCGTTTCGGATACCCGGGCCTACAGGCAGTTTGGCAATTCCGTAGTGGTGGAGGTCATGGCACACATGGCACGGCTGATGTGTCCTTTTCTGGTGGAAGATCCGCAGCAGAACCGGGATGGCTGAAACCGTTCTTGTGGCACGCCGGGGTAGCCTGTTCCCGGACTGAAAACCCTGGGCTGCGGAACCAGGGGGAGCCAGCCAGCCAAAGCGGCTGGGGGAGGGGGAATGTCCACTCTTTCCACGGCAGGCTGTGTCCGGCCCGGGGTGTCCACCGTTGCAGGCTGCCCAGGCATGACGCGGATCCGGGAGCAGGGTTTCGCATTACGGAAGGTGTTCAAGAAGTGCATTGCGGGCACTGGTAATGCGAAGAAACTGTTCGTGACTGCCGCCGGAATCTGGATGAAGCTTTTGGGCGAGTCGTCGAAAGGCCCTTTTGATCTGGACTGGTTCAAGCTTTCCCTGCAACGGCAGATTGAGTGCCTCCCGGTGCTGCCGCCCGTCGATGGCCCGCCAGGTGCTGCCCTGATATGCATTGCGGCTTCCGGTGTGGCGTGCAAACTCTTCTTCCGCACGCTCCCGGGCGGAACGCCTTCTTTTCAGGGACTCCCGTCGCAGTTCTTCCTGATCGTCCCGCCATTTTTGCCGTGACATGACAATGCAGGCTGCAAAGGAGATTTTGCCCTGTGTCTCCAGTTCATTCTTTTGCGCGGGAAACCCCGGCATTCATGCCGGGGAGGGGTAGCGCGGCGGCGTGAGCCCTGGAGGCTGCAAGCCGCCCCTGTTCCCGCATCTCCTTTTGCTTGCAATGCTATCTTCTGAGTGATAAATCGTCCTGTATGAAGCGCACTGTGTCCCTCAAGCTGCTCTCTGAGCCACCGCAGGCTGACAGACTGGCGAATCTGGCCGCGATGTTTTCGCAGGCCTGCAATGCGGTAGTGCCGCTTGCGGTGGAGCACCGCTGCTGGAACCGCGTGGCCCTGCATCACCTGGCCTACTACAGCATCCGGAAACGCTTCCCGAATTTGGGAAGCCAGATGGTCTGCAATGCCATCTACAGAGTTGCCAGCGCGTACAAAACGCTGAAGGCCAATAATGGCATCGCGAAGGACAGGCCTGTTCCGGGCATCTCGTTTGACCGTGCTGCCGTCCACTTCGACCACCGCACCTACTCCTTGCGGGATGGCGCGGTCTCGCTGTTCACCCTTTCCGGTCGGGAAGCTGTTCCGTTTGTTTGTGGCACCCACCAGGCCAACCTGCTGGCGTCCGGGGAACCCAGGGAAGCTGAACTGGTCTGCCGAAAAGGACAGTGGTTCTTTCAACTGGTGTTGGATATCCCAGACGTTGCTCCTGTCTCCGAGGGTGGCGTTCTGGGGGTTGACGTTGGGGAAAACAGTCTCGCCGCCACGAGTAGTGGCAAGGTCTTTGGTGGCGGGAAATTGCGGTTTGAACGTGACCGTTATCTTGCCCATCGCCGCCGTCTCCAATCCAACGGTAGCCGTGCCGCCAAGCGGAAAATGCGGGCTATCTCCGGTCGGGAGCGGCGGCATGTCGAACACGTCAATCACGAAGTTTCCAGGGCCATCGTTCAGGAAGCCCATCAGTTGCGCATGCGGGAAATCCGCATGGAGGACCTGACGCATATCCGCGACCGTATTCGTGCGGGAAAGCGGGTGCGGGCCAGACTGCACCGCTGGGCATTCCGGCAGTTGCAGGACTTTGTTGCCTACAAGGCTGAAGCCCTGGGAATTTTGGTGGTGTACGTCAACCCTGCCTACACGAGCCAGACATGCTCGGTCTGTGGGGCTATCGGAAAACGGGATAAGCATGACTTCTCCTGTTCGTGCGGAAACCGGCGGCACGCAGACGTGAATGCGTCTGTAAACATTGCCGGTTTTGCGGAGCCTGTCGGTCCCGCAAGGGCTGTCGTAAACCAGCCTGAATTCGCGCATTACGCCTCCGCGTGATGCAGTGAAAAGCTCCGGCCTTTAGGGCGGGGTTGTTTACCAAGGCTGAATGGGCCTATCATTTCAAAGGGTTTATCCAGCCAGGCCTTTCTGCCGTCTGCGCCAATTTCGATCTGGCCCACTGCCGCCGTTATGGCCAGGCCGTGACCACTGTTCCAGATCACCCATTCTTCCCGTTCTGAAAAGCCGGGTGTGTCAGACATACGCTGCCTCTCCAATACCATGGACATAGCACCACACGCCAAAGCGCCGTACTGTGCGTGTGATGCTGTCGCAGAGCTAACAATTGCAGGATGGTTCGAAAAAAACGCGACAAACCACCCCAGGTACCGTGAAGGACAAAACGCTTTTCCGGGCCGGCAATACAGGGGTCGCGGCTGGAAGCAGGACGAATGTGGTTCTTCACCATCCGGTATCAGGCAAAATTCAGTCCTGCCATAAAAAGACGTCAGCCCAATGGGCTTGGAATGTCCATCGTCGGGTTCTGCAGGCCGTCAGCGCGTTTTCGGCCTGCCAGTCCATCTGGGCAGGACAAGGGCTGGAATTCCGGTGCCATCGCCTGCTGCTGGATGGTCAGGCAGGGAGGTCCCCGTTTTTGCCTGATGGGCGGTGCTGGTGTAGGGTGCCAGTATGAATGAAAGCGCCATGAGAATCTGGGTTGACGCTGATGCGTGTCCAGCAGCTGTCAAGGAAATCCTCTATCGCGCCGCTACCCGCACCCGGATTACGCTCACCCTGGTAGCCAACAGGATGCTACCCGTGCCGCCATCCCCCTGGATCAGGGCATTGCAGGTCCCCAGCGGCTTTGATGTTGCAGACCAGCACATTGTGCAGGAGGTGCGTACCGGCGATCTGGTTATTACTGCCGATGTTCCACTCGCCGCGCAGGTCATCGCGAGGGGGGCAACTGTCATTGATCCGCGGGGGGAGCTGCTGACAGACACAAATATTCAGGAACGTCTTGCCATGAGAAATTTCATGGATAGCCTCCGCAGCAGCGGGATAGGGACGGGTGGGCCGAAGGCTTTTTCCAATGGTGACCGGCAGGCGTTCGCAAACCAGATTGACAGGCTGCTGGCAAAGCGGCAGTAATAACCGAAATGGGACTGCTTCTTTTGTGTAATGGCAGGTTTATCGCCCATGCTGTCGGCTTCCTGCGACCTGGTCTGTACACGGCGGGATTGCTGTCCGGGGCGATGGTGGGGCTGGCGTTGCAGAATAGGAGCCAGCCAGATGATTTCCGCTTAAAGATTTGGAGGCCCCTGAAAAAGCTGTCCCCGTGCCAGCAGGCGAAAGATCCAGATCCTGCCAGAGATCTGGTCCAGATTCTGGCTGCGGGTTTCTGGTCTTCTTCCCTGTGCTGCTGCGTGGCTGGAAAGGATAGCAGGTCTGGGGCTAGCCGGTTTCCCGGCTAGCCGACATGTGGTCGAAGGTGGACAGCTGTACCCCGGCCCGCGGTAGCCAGAAACGGAGAAAAGGGGTTGTGATGATGGTGCTGAATATGGCCATGATTACCAGCATGGTAAAAACCTGCTGGGATATGGCAGCCAGATCATAACCTACATTAATGACAATCAGTTCCATTAGGGCGCGGGTATTCATCATGATGCCCATAACTTTCGCCTGGTGGTGATCCAGACCGGCAATTCGTGCCGCCCCATACGCACTGCCAAACTTGCTTGCGGTCGCAAGAAATATGATCAGTCCGCACCACCCCCAGAGGGACAGGCTGTCCAGTCCGCCAATATTGGTGCGCAGACCGGTATAGGTGAAGAAAATTGGCAGAAAGAAGACCAGCACAAAGGGGGCGACACGCTCATTCCATGCTTTGGCGAATTCATCTGCGTCATGAAGAATTACGCCCATCACAAAGCCGCCAAAAATCGTAAAAATACCCAGTGATGAAGTAACCAGACCAGAAAGGAAGATGCTGATCAGGATAATTCCCAATAAATGTGGAGTCAGCCTGTTTTCCGTGCTGAAGCGCCGGATTGCCCATTTCATCAGTGGCCGAATGAAAAATATCCAGATCATGATGAAAGAAATGATTAAAAGAACCTTGATCGCGAAGGCCACGGCCTCAAAATGGGACAGCGCCAGAGCTGTCACAAGCGCGAGCAGCAGCCAGCCAACGACATCGTTGACTGCTGCAGCACTGATGGCAATGACTCCGAGCCGGGATCTGGCCATGCCGAATTCGATCATGATCCGTCCCAGAACCGGCACGGCAGTGATTGAAAATGCCGTGGCAATAAAGAGCGACGATATCCACAGACCGGCCTTGGGAGAGAGCAGGGGTGTGCTGGCCAGGGCGAAACCCAGGCCAAAAATAAATGGTGCCAGGATACTTGCTGCTGCCACCCAGATGACTGCAATCCGGTTCTTTTTCTCCTTCAGGTGGGAAAAATCAAACTCCAGACCTACCTGGAACATTAATAGGGTAAGCCCCAGTTGTGAAAGGGTATCCAGAGGACCAGCCGGAATCGAATGAAAGATGTAATGAAAGGTGCCGGGCATCACTAGGCCGAGCAACGATGGACCCAGTACGATTCCGGCGATAATTTCGCCAACGACTGCGGCCTGGCGCATTCTCCTGGCAATTTCTCCCCCCATGCGCGCGGCCAGCACAATGACGCTGAGCTGAACCAGCGTGAAAAAAATCAGCTGCTCGGACTTTTGTGGGGGAAAATCGAAAACATGGTCAAAAATGCTCATGCGGAAAGGCTCCAGGATTTGTTGGGAGTGCCTGCGGTGGAATTTTATTGCCATCAGGCAGTAAAACAGGGTCATTATTGCATGCAGGTGTGACTTCGGTCAGGGGGATCTGGAATCTTTCGTGGATGGGCTCTTTACGGTGGACAACCCGAAGTACGCCAGGAAAACCGGTTTTCCTTTTCTGGACCCCAGGGACAGGCAGGAACGTGGTCATTTTTGCTGAACTGGACATAATTACGTTTCTGCCATCTTGGAAAACACCACGGCAGACGAGGCAGATCTGGCCGATTCCGCCCTCGGCTACCGGATCATGACCAAAGCACAGTTTTTAAAGGACTGGATCGGGGGTCGTTTTTGCTGTATTCGGAATTGCCTCAACCCCAGCTCCGCGTTTCTGACCACTCTAGCAGCACCAGGCATCCGCGACTGTTGCGTGGTCAGTTACCCGGGATTCCCCTACAGCCGGCACATTTGATCGAAATGCGCGTCAAACCTCGCCGTTCAGGGCGGAGAAGGATAGCGCGCCGGTTGGGGCGGTCCGATGCCGTTCCAACCGGCTAATCCGGCGTCTGTTGCTGCCCGATGTATTGCCGGATTATGGAAATGGGCGCACAAGGTGAAGTTTTCGGCCAACTGGAAAAAGCAGAAGGCCAGGATCACGCGACTGCATCAGCGTATCGCGGAAATCCGCAAGACCGTTTTGCACCAGGTCAGCACCGCCATCAGCAAAAACCACGCGGTGGCGGT
>DAHXMJ010000028.1 GCA_027365525.1 Acidithiobacillus sp. | reverse complement strand
GGTACCGGCGTACCGCCTTCTGCCTGTTTCAATGCCGCAATGATCTGGCTATCCGTGAATTTCGACTGCTTCATGTAGAACCCCCTCGTATCGAGAAAATTCTACTTCCAATCCCAACTTTTTGCAGGGGGGATTACCAATTCTTCCCGCCTGAAACAAATATTTTTCCTTCCCGGGCGGCACAACGTCCCCCAAAAAGCCGTAACTGGAGATAGGGAGCCGTGAAGTCTCGCGGCTGCCTGGACGGGTGCCCTGCAACCGGCTGTCTGGCGCGGAAAAAAACCGTGCAGTGGCCAGACGGCAGATGCAGGCGCACCTGGTACTCACGGCACCAGGAGGAACCGCATATGGAGAAACCTTTTTCTGGCATTCCCAGACTTTTGACGCAGGAGGATCTGGCCCGCCTGCTGCGGGTGAGTGTCAAAACCATCCAGAACCGGCAATATCTTCACCCGGAAACCCTGCCTCCATCCCTGTATCTGCCAGGCTGCCGGGGACCGCGGTACCTGCAGGCCGACGTGCTCGCCTGGCTGGAAAACGCTCGGGTCGTACCCGCGAAGCCCGAACCGGTACAGAAGAAGGTGGGCCGGCCACGGATCGTTGACCAGAGACGGCGGAGGGTTCGCAGGTGAGCGGCCAGTTTTCCGTCCTGTGGGGAGGCGGCCCTTCCGGCAGGGAAAAGCGGTGTTCTGCCGTCCGTCTGCCGGATGTGGGCATTCGCGCGTCCTGGCTTATGGCGCTGCCTGGCCGGGTGCCTGCCCGGACACGGGTGGAAGGCCGGAGGAGGTGGGGGTATGCCAGCGCCGGGAAGGCGGACCGCCCTGTTGCAGGAAATCTTCTGGTCTTCTGGTCGGCCTGCTGTCGGGAGCAAGGTGTAACTCTCGCTTCGCTTGAGTTCCCCCTTGCCCCTGCGGGGGGCTCTTCTGTTGGGATTTCTCTGGCTGCAGTGTCTCGGCGGAAATTATTCTGGATGACGCCAGTTCCCGAAGAAAAAACCTGTGACCAATGGTCCCGCTGCTCGATGGCCGCAAAACAAGGCGTCCATGTCGACATGGAGGATTTTGCGGGTATCGGCTGGAACTGGCATCTTGGGGGAGACCCGGACCACCCGGCCGGCGTTACGGCCTCTGGCGCAGCCGTTCCACCAGGTCTTCGGGGCGGATGTGGGTGTAGCGCTTCAGCATCTGCATGTTCCGGTGACCGGTGATGGCCGCCGCCTGCATGGGATTGAACCCCATCTCAAACAGCCGGCTGGTGGCCTCGTGCCGCAGGTCATGAAAGGTCAGGCCCACGATCCCGGCCTTCTTCACCGCCCGGGGAAAGGACGTACGTACCCCCTCCAGCCTGTAGCTCCAGACTCTTCCATCCAGGCGGCGGGGCAGCTCCTTCAGAATCTCTACGGCGCGGTCCGACAGCGGAACCACCCTCTTCTCCCCGTTCTTGGTTTCTTCCAGGGTCACCGTCTGCCGTTTCAGGTCTACACCGGACCACTCCATGCCCAGGATCTCTCCCTGCCGCATGGCGGTTTCTATGGCAAAGGACACAATGGCCGCGAGTTCCGCACTGGTGGACCGGCAGGCTTCCAGAAGGCGGGATTCCTCCCCCTCCAGCAGTCTCCGGTCCCGCCCCCGGGGCAGCTTCGGCCTGCGCACCAGTTCCACCGGATTGCCCAGGGCTTCCATGCCCCATTCCCGCCGGGCCACATTGAAGAGGTGGGACAGCAGGGCCAGATGCAGCCGCACCGTATTCGCCCCCTTCCCTTCCTCCTGCATGTCCCGGATGGCCTCCGCGATATCCTTTCCCCGGATGGAAGCAAGAAACATCTTCGCCACCGGCCGGTTCCGCCACTGCTTCAGGAGGGACATCTCACTGGTCCGGCCCTTCTTCCCGGGCAGGATCTCCCGGGCGTACCGCTCCAGGGCCTCGTCCAGGAGGGTGGACTCGATTTCCGAGCGGTCCTGCCAGACCCCCCGGGCCATTTCCGACTCGATCACCGCCGCCCAGGACTGGGCTTCGGCCTTCGTCCGGAACGTCCGGGTCTGGCTGGGAAAACCCCGTTTCTGGATCTGGACCTGCCAGCCGGTGAGATTGCCGTCGCGGTCTTTTCTGGGCCGGATGGATGCCATGTCAGTACCCCCTGCAGAAGTCCCTTCATGGAACACAGCTTGGGCGCAACCTGGGCAAAAAGTCAACAGGACAAAAAAATAGTCAGGGAGTTTCACCCTAACTATTTGTTTTTTATGGCTCCCCGGGACAGGCTCGAACTGCCGACCTAGTGATTAACAGTCACCCGCTCTACCGACTGAGCTACCGGGGAAGAGCTGCCAATCCTAGACATTCTGTGGCCCAGAGTCAAGAAAACAGGGGTTGCTGGAAGGAGAAAATGTCCTGGAAAACCAGTTGCAGCTTCCAGAGCAGCACTAGGCCACTACAGGAAAACTGACAGTCCATCATAGGCAGGCTCGATCCCTGCCGGAAGTCCGCCTGCCAGACTGCTAAAATCCATGTCATGCGTCATGTGGGTCAGAAGTGTCCTTCGTGCACCAATCCTTCTGGCAAGCGCGACGGCTTCCTCTAGGTTCAGATGGGTAGGATGGGGCTCCATTCTCAGACAGTCGAGAATCAGCAGCTCGAGGTTTCCCAGAAGGGACAGGCTGGATTCTGGCAGACTTTTCAGATCGGTCAGATAGGCAGCATCATTAAACCGGTAGCCATAAATGGGCAGGTTCCCGTGCATGACCGGAACCGGCTGCACCAGAAGACCTGAAAATTCCAGTGCACCTTCGATCGCCTTCATGGACAGGGCAGGCTTTGTCCAGTCTGGATCGGGGGGTAAAAAGCAGTACTGGAAACGTTTTTCCAGTTCAGCAGCCGTGCGCGGATCCGCGTAACAGGGGATAATCTCCCGCTGCAGAAAATTGAATGCGCGGAGATCGTCGATCCCATTGATATGGTCGGCATGAAAATGGGTGTAAAACACCGCCGTCAGCCCAGGGATCCCCTCCCTGAGGGCTTGATACCGAAAATCCGGGCCAGTATCCACCAGAATATTCACATTATTCTGAGTGACAAGAATGCTTGCACGGCTGCGGCAGTTGTACGGATCCCGACTGCTGCAAACAGAACAGCGGCACCCTATGACCGGCGTACCGGCACTGGATCCGGTGCCCAGAAAACATATTTTCATGCAGACCTATTCTGCCATGGAAATCTGGAACAGGCGGCAGAAATTTTCCGTTGTATACTCTGCCAGCCGTTCCGGAGATTCCTGCCGCAGTTCCGCTAGAAAATTCGCCACATGCGCAACAAAACCGGGTTCATTGCGTTTTCCCCGCACAGGAACCGGCGCCAAAAATGGCGAATCTGTTTCTACCAGCAGCCTATCCCGGGGAATCTTCCGCGCGACGTCCTGCAGGGCAGAGGAATTCCGGAAGGTAACGATTCCCGAAAAGGAAATGTGGAATCCCAGATCCATGGCAGCCTGCGCAAAATTCCAGTCTTCGGTAAAGCAGTGGATCACCCCGCCACAGTCGCGCGCCCCCTCTGTTTCCAGCAGGGCAATGGTGTCCGCCGCGGCCTGCCGGGTATGGACTATCAGGGGCCTCCCGGTAGCTTTTGCCGCGGCAATATGGAGGGAAAAGCGTTCCTTCTGCCAGTCCATGGGCCCTTCCGAACGGAAATAGTCCAAGCCAGTCTCTCCGGTGGCCACTACCTTTTCCGCCTGCAGGGCCTGCAGCAGATGCTCCCATTCCAGGCGTCCACCGGGCTTTTCATTCGGATGCACGCCAGCTGCAGCCCAGATGCCCGGATGGGAACCGGCCAAGTCCTGTACCCGCTGCCAGTGCTCCTCGGCAACCGCAGCGACCAGGATCCCCCCCACCCCAGTGGAGCGGGCCCGTTCCAGAACGGCCTCCCGGTCTGTATCAAAATCGTCAAAATCCAGATGGCAGTGTGAATCTGCCAGCATTCCGGTCATGGATACTCCTGCTCAGGCCGAACCGTACTTCCCGGATATCCCGCTTCCGGATGCACGTCCATCACCACTCCTCATTCTCCGGCAGGGGAAAGCGGCATTCTCTGGCGCTGGGCCTCGAACAGGGCAATTCCTGCCGCTACGGAAACATTGAGACTTTCCATCCGTCCAGCCATCGGAATCCGTGCCAGGAAATCACACTGTTCACGGACAAGACGGCGCAGTCCCTTTTCCTCGCTTCCCAGGGCCAGCACCAGAGGCCCCCGGAGGCTGGTCCCGTATAGTGTATTTTCTCCATCTCCTGCCAGACCCACCACCCAGCAGCCCTGATCTTTCATCTGCCCCAGGGTGCGGGCAAGATTGGTCACCATGCAGACGGGCAGCCAGGAAGCGGCTCCCGCTGCCGCCTTGCGGACTGTGGCATTGACCGGGCAGGCGTTATCCCTTGGCAGTATGACCGCCGTCACTCCTGCGGCCTCGGCACTGCGGAGACAGGCACCAAGATTGTGGGGATCCACAATACCGTCCAGGACCAGAAAAAACCCCTGCGCCCCGGCCCGTTCCACCAAGAGCGGAAGATCTGGCTCCGGCCTTGGCAGGGCCCGGGCAAGGATCCCCTGATGGTGTTCACTAAGACATTTCCTCGCGATATACCCAGCCGTTTCCAGATGCACCTGCAGCCCCTGGCGGGATGCCTCTGCGATCAAGGGAGCAATACGCCGGTCGGTCTGGCGCTCCCTCGCCACCCACAGGGTGTCTACTTCCTGCACTTCCAGGGCGGCAGATACCGCATGGATTCCATAGATCCACTCCTCAGCCACCACGTTCCTCCGGTCCGGCATAGTTGAAGCCAATACGGGCAAATGCGCCGTCTTCATCCCAGGCGGGGCCCTGGTCCCAGCCGGAACGCTGGCGCAGAGAACGGACCCAGGATTCCGGACCGGTATGGGAAATCTGGGCAAACCCGAAAAGCTCCGGAGGCACCTGAAAAAATTTGACCCGCATTTTCAGCGGAACCGCCGTTGCCTCACGCTGCCCTGCAGCCACGTCCGCGAGATGGGGACAGCCTGCCAGAATCAGGTCCCAGGCTTCCGCGGGAAGGACTCCCCTGCAGAGGTACTCAAGACGCTCCACCGGCCAAATGCCGCGCCGCCACGCCCCGGTACGGGACAGGTCAAGACCGCAGGAATCCGCCCACGACAGCAGGGCCACCTCCCACTGGGTGGTGGTGGCCTCGCTGGCCGGAAGGGATTCTGCGGAGCTGACCGGAAGCAGACCGCTACAGACCTGTTCCGTGAGACTCAGAAAAGATTGAAAATATCGTCAACAATATTGTCGGCTACCGCAAATCCGGCGCCAAGACCCAATCCGGTCATGACATTGCCCATGAAGCCGCCCCCCCCCATGCCCTGGCTTGGGGCATTCCATGCACGCTGCCCTGACACGTTCGGATTCATCCCTGGCTGCCCCATCTGCTGCAGCTGCATTTCCAGCTGCTGGATCCGCTGTCCCATCTGCTGCAGCAGCATGTTGATGTTCTGCTGCTGGGACTGCAGGTTCATGGCCGCGTTCCGCAGGTCAAGGATCAGATCCCTGGCGGCCATCTGGTCCGGGATCACTCCCTGCATCTTCTGGGCAAGCTGCTGCAGCCCCTGGATATTGTTCTGGGTGGTCTGGGCAATTTGGTTGTACTGCTGGTCAAAAATCTGGTAATCCATTCCGCACCTCCATGCGTTTTCAGTTAGCGCCGCTCTTGAAGCCCAGAGTTCCCTCTTCCAGGAGTACCCGGCGCTCCCATGCCTTCCAAACCCCCCTGGCCATCAGTACTAAAATAGGGCCGATGATCAGTCCAATCAAGCCGAAGGCTCCCGCACCACCGAGAATGCTGAAAAACACCAGGAAAAAAGGGGCCTGGGTCTGCGAGCCGGTTAGAAGGGGGCGGATGACCAGATCGGCCAGGGTAATGACAAAAAGTCCCCAGCCGAGGACGACAAGACCGGCAATCCAGTGCCCGCTGAACACCAGCCAGAGGGTTGCCAGGCCGACAACCGCAGTGGCGCCAAAGGGGATGGGGGAAACCATTGCTGTTGCGACCAGCCACAGGGGCCACATGTGGAAACCCGCCACAGCATAGGCCACACCGATCAGCATGCCTTCTATCACGCCAACACCGATAAGACCCACCAGTACCGAGCGGGCTGCATCCCGGGCAGCGTTGAGAAAACGCTCGCCCCGGTCACGGCCCCAGAACTGTCCTGCCATAAGCCCCAGAATTTCCTGCAGGCGCTGCCCATGAAGGGCCAAGGCAAACACTGTCAGGGCCGCAAAAAAAGTATGCAGGGTATACGCCCAGAGCTGGCCCAGGGAATTGGTTACGATCCCGGCATGGTGGCTCAGAAGGTCGGAAAGGTGCGCCCTATTCAGTTCCCCCAGCCATGCCGCCAGCCAGTGGCCGAAATAGGGAATGTTCTGCAGCACCCCGGGGACTTCCACCAGGGGAGCCCCGGACTGCCAGCGGCCAATGAGCGCAACCACCTGTGGCAGAACCGAATCGACAACCACAATGGCCGGGATGATGATGATGGCAACCCATACCACGGCGTGCAGGAGGGATCCCAGCCAGTGGGGAACTTTCAGGGCGCGCTGCAGGCGGAGCTGCCAGGGCCACCCTACGGTTGCCAGTACAGCACCCATAAGCAGGGGACCGGCGTAGGGGCTCAGCGTATAGGCAGCTCCCGCGTATACCAGAACCAGCACCAAGGTTCCCCAGGAGGAAAAACGGATTTTTTCCCGCATGGTGGCCTGCTGGGATCAGCAGCTGGAAACGGAAAGACAGCCGGGGGCCAGACCGGTGCGCTCCCACACCGGTTCGACGCCTTCTGGCAGGGGCAGCAGCTGGCCAATGTCGGCGTGTCCACAGTCAGGCCCATGGAAATCCGATCCTACCGAGCCCGCAAGGGAAAACTCCCTGGCCAGCCTGCCCAGATATTCCCGGTCTCCTGCTGCCTGGGAGCCAGAACAGACTTCCAGTCCAGCTCCCTCCATCTCCCGGAATTCGGAAAGCAGTTCCCGCAGGCGCGGACTGCTGAGCCGGTAGCGTCCAGGATGGGCCAGAACTGGAAGTCCGCCTGCTGCCCGGATCCAGGAAACAGCCTCCGGCAGGGGAATCCAGTCGCTCGGCACATACGCCACCCTGCCAGATCCCAGAAAAAGCTCAAAAGCCCGGGCCGTATCGCCGCAGAAACCACCCTGTACCAGCCAGCGGGCAAAATGCATGCGCCCGACCATCCGGCTTCCGGCCACGGTCCTTGCTCCCTCTTCCGCTCCGGGCATTCCGGCCCCTGCCAGCCGCTGGCCAATCTCCATGGCCCGCCAGTCGCGGAAGGCCATAATCTTCTCCAGACCCGCCTGCAGGACGGGACAGCCGGCATCAATACCAAGGCCGACAACATGGAGGCCCACACCATTCCACTGGCAGGACACCTCAACCCCTGGAAGCAGGTGTATCCCGTTTTCCCGGGTGGCGCTTGCCGCTGCAGCCAGTCCTGCAGTATTGTCATGGTCGGTCAGGGCCATCAGCCTTACCCCCCGCCCGGAGGCCCGCAGGACCAGATCAGGAACGTCCAGGCTGCCATCGGAATACCGGGAATGCATGTGCAGGTCAACGGGGGAAACGGTCACTTTGGCAGAGTGGGACATGGGGCAGTGGACTCACAGAGCGGCAGAATGCCTGGGCATAAGGCCGTCCAGCATAGCATCCAGCGAATTTTTCTGCACTTCCCGGGAGACAGGTTTGGCATCCATTCTGAGTATGGCAGCAGCGGGAGCACGCTTCGAACAGTACGCCCATCCGGTGATGGCCCGGTTCGCCGAAAGCGGCATTGCCACGGGCGGCCAGGTCACACCGCCACAGCTCGTTGACGCCATCCGCCAGCTGTTTGTCCTCCTGCAAAAGGATTCCGGAAGCTGGGCCCCTTCCCTGCCAGACGACGAACCCGAACGCATTGGCGACATCTGCCTCGGACTGCTCATGGACCTGGCTACCTGGGCGGACCGTCTGGGAGAGCGAGAGGCCAGGGCATCGTTTGAAACAGTGACCGTCAGCATTGCCGTCTGGCTGGTACAGCACCACCAGCCCATCCATACCCTGGAACCGGTCGTCAACGGTCTGGCCATCCTTGCCAATGCGGAACGCGAACCTGCCACCCTGCAGGCCCTGGCCAGCATCATGGAAGGCATCGTAGAGGCCGCTTCCGGTGACTACGCCACCGACCTGGAAAACGCGGACCCACAGCGGCCGTGGCGGGTCCTGCTCTTCAACTGGGGTATCACGGCCACACGGGCCCATGATCCGGAAAGCATGCGCAAAGCCTTTTCCACCCTCAAAAAATATCTTCCTGCCGACGCAACCGTCTTTTTTCAGGAAGGAAGGCAGCAGGTCCTGCAGGGCGACTATCCGGCAGAGGTCCGCCAGACCATGCTGGAGGCTGCAGACAGCACCGGCCATGGTCTCCACTGAGTCCCGGCAGCCTGCTCCCCATTCCGGACAGGCACGGCCCTGTCCGGCCCGGTCCAGAACCTCCCTTCCGCCGGGCTTTCCATGCAGCGGCTGATTCTCCCCGCCCTTCTCGTATTTCTGGGCTGGATCATCTATCTGCTGGGGCCCGTCCTGGTCCCCTTCCTGCTGGCGTCGATCGTCGCCTACACCGGCAGCCCGCTGGTCACCGCCCTGGAACGCCTCCGCATTGGACGGATGCTGGGCAGTACACTGGTGTTCCTGCTTGCCATCGCGGCTGTTTCGGGGGCAGTCATGGCCCTGCTTCCGACGGTTCAGGAACAGGCTGTCGTACTCCTCGGCTATCTGCGCGAATACGCGGGACTTCTACAGGACCGGATTATTCCGCAGATTTCGCGGGCCACCGGCATTCCCCTGAATCCCCAGTCGCTGACCGGCTATGCAGCCAGCAATGCCAGCCGACTGACCACCTGGCTGGGCAGTGGGCTGCACCTTGCCTTAGTTTCCGGGTCTGGTGTCCTGTCAGGACTGCTGAACGTGCTGCTGGTGCCCATCCTGGGTTTTTACCTTCTGCGGGACTGGCCCAACCTGCTCACCCGCATCCGGGGGATAATCCCCCCAAGGCATCTGTCCTTGGCGCTCCGGCTCGCCCGCGACTCCGACCAGATGCTGATGGCGTTCCTGCGCGGGCAGATTCTGGTCATGCTTGCCCTCGGGACCACCTATGCCACGGGTCTTGCGATCATCGGTCTGAAGACCGCCGTGCTGGTTGGCCTGCTCTCCGGACTCCTGAGTTTTGTCCCCTACATGGGTTTTGCAGGGGGAATTCTGGTTGCCAGTCTTGCCATGTACATCCAGAAAGGTACCTTCATTCCGGTCCTGGAAGTTTGGGCGGTTTATGCTGCCGGCCAGGCCCTGGAAAGTTTTCTCTTCACCCCCCTTCTTGTGGGGGACCGGATTGGACTGCATCCAGTCCTGGTCATTTTTGCCGTGCTGGCAGGCGGCCAGCTGTTCGGTTTTGCCGGGCTTCTGCTGGCACTCCCGGTGACGGCGGTGGGCACCGCGCTCCTGCGCCATGCCCACCGGTGGTACATTGCCAGCAGCCACTATCGGGGAGAAACTGCCCAAACCGGAGATAGCAGAACCGACTGACATGGAAACGGAAGCCCTGATCATCGCAGGTGCCGGAATTACCGGCCTGAGTGCCGCCTGGTACCTGCGCCACTGGAACCCTCTGGTGCTGGAAGCATCTGGCCTGCCCGGCGGCAATGTCCAGAGCCGGGAAGAAGCCGGTTTTCTGTCGGACCTGGGTCCCAATTCACTTCTGCTCAGGGGCCACCAAGTTCGGGAGCTGCTTGAGGAACTTGGCCTTGGGCCGGAACTCTGCGAGGCCAATCCGGTGGCGCGGCGGCGCTATGTTCTGAACCGCCATCGTGAAATGGTTGCACTTGGGCCTAGGGTCCTGCTCGGTAGCCGCCTGCTGGGTCTGCGTGCCAGGCTGAAGCTTCTGGGAGAACCATTCCGCCCCCGGGGCCAGTCCGAAGAAAGCATTTCCACCTTCGTAAACCGCCGCCTGGGACCCGAAATCCTGCAATGGATGGTCTCCCCTTTCGTTTCGGGGGTTTTTGCCGGAAATCCGGACCGGCTGTCCGTTTCCGCGGCGCTGCCGCGCCTCGCAGCGATGGAACGGGAATACGGATCCCTGGTCCGGGCGGCCCTGCACCAGAGATGGCGGGGTGGACGGACATCCAGGAGCCGTCTGGTTTCCTTCCGCAAAGGCATGCAGACACTTCCAAAACGTCTTGCTGACACACTCGGAGACCGTCTCCTCACCAACACTCCCGTCGAGTCCCTCCACCAGGAAGGGGATCTCTGGAAGATCAGGAGCGGAAACCGGACCTGGCATACGGGGAAACTGCTGCTGGCCCTTCCTGCGCCAGTGCTGGCTGACCTGCTGCGACCTGTCCACGCGGGCATCGCAGAGACCCTGGAAGAAATTTCCTGCCCCGCCGTAGCCACCATCGGACTGGGTTTTGCCCGCCATCAGGTGGAACACTCCCTGGACGGTTTTGGCGTCCTGATACCGCGGGTTCTTGGCATCCAGACCTTGGGCGCGCTGTTTTCCTCCACCCTTTTCCCGGATCGGGCCCCACCCGGGCATGTCCTGCTGACCGCGTTCCTGGGGGGTGCCCAGAACGATATCCGGGACAGGGAAGAAGCCGGCATGGTCCGGCAGATCCTGGAGGATCTCCGTCCCATACTCCGCATCCATGGCGATCCGGAGTATATTCACGCCCGGCTGTGGTCCCGGGCGATTCCCCAGTATGAACTGGGACACCAGGAAAGGCTGGAACGGATAGACGGATTTCTGGAGGAACTCCCCGGCCTGTCCCTCATGGGCAACTGGCGTGGAGGAGTCTCCCTCGGAGACTGTATTGCCCAAGCCGCCGGGCTGGCACGGGATCCGGCCTGGCAGAACGCCGGTACCGGAAAAAATTTCAGGGAGACGGTTCTGCCGCGATAGGTTCCTTCAGCGAAGCCAGCAGCGTATCCAGCTTTCGCCCGTCCCGGACGACCACCGGGCGAAGGGCCGGGCCTGCCCCGCCCCGGTTTTTGCGGATCCGGGGTGCATAGCCCGGGACATTCCCCACAATTTCCACGGGTGTCCCTGCCCGTACCATCGCGGCCAGCTGTTCGGCATCCCAGTTGGACAGGGCAACACATCCCGCTGTCCACCGGCCGGGAAAAACTTTCGAACCCGGACGGTCCGGGAACTGGGGCCCCATGCCATGGATACCGATATATCCGCCAAGCGGCGTGTTCTGCGGAGGCGTCCCTCCTGAATCAACAGCCCGGAGGATGCGCCGGTACTGGGACCGCGTAATGATTCCCTGCCGCAGTCCCCATGCCGCATCGCGCCGGTTGGGATAGCTGAGCAGCATGAAGGGGCCATAGGGAGTCGCCCAGCGGATGGAGGCAACATGATATTTCCCAAGCGGCGTCACATTGTCGCCCCGCACCCGGTCAGGCGCCGATCCGTGGAAACCGATTGCTACCGGGTAGGAAGCCAGGACGGTATGGCCGCGGAGCAGCTCCAGCCGACGGTTTGCACTGTTGACCAGAATCCGCAGCGTCCGGTCTGCCACTACAGACGGCGCAGGGGAAACGGGAGGAGCGGCGGGGGCACACATGGGCGGAGGGGGAATTCTGGCCGCATAGTAGGCCACGGAATGTACCTGTACGGCAGGGGTGTGCGGGGCACAGCCATCCAGGATGGCCCCTGCCGCCAGCATCAGGACGGCTTGCCAGTACCAGTTTTTCATTTTTCTCCCATTTTCGATCCTGACCCCAAAAATTGGCAGGACATCCTGGAACCAGCCCTGCCCTGCCCTGCCGGGCGATTCTAACCTATCTCCGCGTATTCTGCCGAGTCTCCAAGCCAGCGCCGGAGCAGAACGCTCCCGGCACCCTCACCCTCCGATTCCATGCAGTCGGCCAGGCCGGGTAACAGTTCCAGAAGATTTTCATCCCCCAGGGAATCGGCAACCCGCATCTGCCTCTCTCCACTCTGCCGGATGCCGAGGAATTCGCCTGGCCCCCGCATTTCCAGATCCTTGCGGGCAATCACAAAACCGTCTGTGGACTCGCGCATTACCTGCAGCCGTTCCCGGGCACGGCTGCTGAGAGGAGGACGGTAAAGAAGCACACAGGTGCTACGGACAGCTCCCCTGCCGACCCGGCCACGCAGCTGGTGCAGCTGGGCAAGGCCCAGACGCTCCGAATGCTCGATCACCATCAGCGACGCATTTGGCACATCCACGCCGACCTCAATGACCGTGGTGGCCACCAGGAGGTGCAGGCTGCCCGCCCGGAACTCTTCCATAACCGCAGCCTTGAGCGCGGCTGGCTGGCGGCCGTGGACAAGTCCTACCCGGTATTCCGGAAACGCCTCCTGCAGCTCTGCGAAGCTGGCCTCAGCCGCCCGCAGCTGCAGCAGCTCCTGCTCCTCTATCAGGGGACATACCCAGTACACCTGGTGCCCGGACGCCAGTCGCCGGTGCAGGCGTTCCAGCAGGGCCTCCCTGCGGCTATCGGGCAGGACCACGGTTTCTACCGGCTGTCTTCCAGGGGGCAGTTCATCAATGACCGAAACATCCAGATCGGCATGCAAAGTCATGGCCAGCGTCCGAGGAATGGGGGTTGCGGTCATGACCAGCAGGTGGGGAACCCGCGCCTTTACCAGCAGTCTGCGCCGCTGCTCGACACCAAAACGGTGCTGCTCATCAATAATGACAAGCGCAAGATTCGCGAATTCAACGCCTTCCTGGAAAAGTGCCTGGGTGCCGCATACTGCAGTCACCGTGCCTTCACGCAGTCCCCCGAGAATGGCCTGCCGCTCCTGTCTCCCCAGATTTCCGGACAGAACGGCCGCTGATATGCCCAAGGGGTCCAGCCACTCCTGCAAGCGCCGGGCAAGCTGGCTGGCGAGAATTTCCGTCGGTGCCATGACTGCCACCTGGGCACCACTCTCCAGGACATGGAGCAGCACGGCCAACGCGACCAGCGTCTTTCCGGATCCAACATCTCCCTGAACGAGACGGCGCATGGGATACGGACGGGAGAAATCCTGCACTATTTCATCAATCACACGCTGCTGGGCTGCGGTAACCCGGAACGGAAGCTGTTCCTGCAGGGCCCGCCACAGATGGCCGTCTGCCAGTAGCGGCAGAACCCGGACCCTCCTCATGCGGGCACGTTCCCTGCGCAGGGCGAGATGGTGGGTCAGCAGCTCTTCCAGGGCCAGACGCTCCCGGAAGGGATCCCGGCCATCCGCCAGATCATGGTCCCGCTGGTGCAGGGACAGGACTGCCCGGCCAAGGGGCGGCCACCCGGGAGGGAGAAAGGCCTGCAGGGGATCCTCGAGCTCCGGCAGCAGCTGGAGAGCTCTGGCGATCCAGCGCCGCCACTGGTTCTGGTGGATGCCATCGCGGCTGGGGTAGAAGGGAGTAAGATGCTCGGGTACCTGGAATCCCCCGTCTTCCGGGGACTGCCATTCCGGATGGACCATTTCCAGCCCTCCCCGAAAAGCCCGAATCTCTCCGAAACACCACACCCTGCGGCCAGGCATCCATTTCTGGCGCATTCCGGGAGCAGGATGAAACAGCCGGACCTGGAAGGTAGCGGAATCTTCACGGAGGATTGCCAGCCACTGTTCCCGCCTTCCTGACTGCCGGTGAATCTGGACTATTTCTCCCAGAACCGCCGCTTCCACCCCGGGCCGAAGATCCCGTACCTTCCAGAGCTTTCGGCGGTCCTGGTACCGCGCTGGCAGATGGAAAAGCAGATCCTCCACCCTTGCGATCCCCATTTCCCGCAATCGGGAAGCCATGATGGGACCAATACCCGGCAGGCACTGGATGGGGCTGGAGATGTGTACGGCAGCCCCGGCCGGACGGTTTCCTGGATCCCCCATCAAAAATGAGGATCAGCCGGAAGCGGGGTGGATCCGTCTCTGCTCCCAGTCGTGCAGCAGATCTTCCAGATCGAGATGGTGCATGCTGGCCACACCCGCCAGGGTTTCCCGTTCAGCGATAAAGCACTCGTTGCAGCGGATGCCTTTCGATTCCAGAATATCCCGCAACTCCGGATACTGTTCGAGCAGCAGGCGGACGGGTTTCTGCAGGTCAGCCGGAACCATCTCACGCATCCGCGGGGATGGCCACAATGGCGTCGATTTCCACCGGGGCCCCACGGGGCAGGGCTGCCACCTGCACTACGGCACGGGCAGGATAGGGAGGAGAAAAAACCGCTTCCATGGCCTGGTTTACTGCCGAAAAATTTTGCAGGTCCGTGAGATAGACCTGCAGCCGGATGGTGTGCCGCAGCGCCGTCCCTGCCGCTTCGCACACCGCCTGGAGATTCTCCAGCACCCTCCGGATCTGCAGGGGAAACGCCCCCTCTACCATCTGTCCGGTAGCCGGATCCAGGGGGATCTGGCCAGAGAGATACAGCAGCCCCTGATGGATCATCGCCTGGCTGTAGGCGCCAATGGCCTGAGGAGCACGGTCGGTATGAACAGGTACAGGCATGGTTCTCTCACTCCACGGAATGGCAGGAAGGTACCGGGTCAGCCCTTGACCCTCTGGACCCGGGAAACGGTCGGCAGGCTCCGGAGACTGCGCACCACACGGGCCAGGTGATCCCGGTCACGCACTTCTATGGTAAAGGTAATCCCAGTATAGAGTCCATCCTGGGGCTCAATATCGACATGGTCGATATTGGCTTCGGCATCCGACAGGTGGGTAGCCACACGGGCCAGGACCCCCCGCCCGCTCTCGGCCACAACCCGGACACTGACCGGAAATTCCCCTATGGCAGCAGGATCCCAGTGCACATCCACCCAGCGGTCACGGCGCTTGCGCCACTCGCGGATGTTGTGGCAGTCATGGGTATGGACCACGATTCCCTTGCCCGCGGTGATAAAGCCCAGAATGGGATCTCCCGGGATCGGCCTGCAGCAGCGGGCGAGAGTCACCGGAAGACCTTCTGTTCCACGGATCAGCAGGGGATGTTTCCGGCCCTCTTCCCGGGCCAGGCGGCCCGGGAGCAGCGAACTCACGGCCTGGCCCAGCCGACGGGCCGTCTGCGCAAGGCGTCCGCTGCGGTCACCCTCTTCGGGAACGAGTTTCTGGGCCACCACAAGCGGGACGATTTCTCCCATTCCGATAGAGGCCATCAGGGCCTTCTCGCTGTCCACACCAAACATTCCACATACCCGCTGGCAGTCTGCTGGCCCCAGGACATCCAGGCTGCTGCCAATGCTGCGCAGGGCCCGATCCAGCAGGCTGCGTCCCAGCATTTCGGCCTCGTCCCGCTGGATGGTTTTCAGATAGGCACGGATGTTGGCCCGGGCCTTTGCGGTCACCACAACATCCAGCCAGCCCGGCTGGGGGTGGGCGGAATCAGCGGTGATGATTTCCACCTTGTCGCCGTTGTCGAGGATCGTCCGCAGGGGAACGTAGATCTCGTTGATTTTTGCCGCAACCGCACGGTTTCCCACATCCGTGTGCACGGAATAGGCAAAATCGATGGCTGTAGCCCCCCTGGGAACATTCAGGATTTTCCCCTTGGGGGTAAAGACGTAGACCTCATCCGGAAACAGGTCCAGTTTCAGGCTTTCCAGGAATTCCTGGGAATCTCCTCCCTGGGCCTGCAGTTCCAGCAGCCTCTGTACCCAGGCCCGGGCCTGGGCTTCCGCGTTGGCCTTCTGGACCCCACTTTTGTACAGCCAGTGGGCAGCGACACCCGCCTCGGCCACCCGGTGCATGTCCTCGGTCCGGACCTGGACTTCTACCGGATGCCCGAACGGCCCGAGGAGCACGGTGTGCAGCGACTGGTACCCGTTGGACTTGGGAATGGCGATATAGTCTTTGAAACGTCCCGGAATGGGCCGGAAAAGGCTGTGAATGATGCCAAGGACGCGGTAGCAGGTATCCACGTCATCCACGATGATCCGGAAGGCGTGCAGGTCATGGATGGCGGAGAAAGGCAGACCCTTGCGCTGCATCTTCCGGTAGATACTGTAAACATGCTTTTCCCGCCCGCTGACCTGGCCCGGGATTCCTTCCTGGCGCAGGCGCTCGGCAATCAGCTGGCCGATCTTCTGCACGGCCTCCTTGCGGTGCCCACGGGCCGCCTTGACGGCTTCGTTAAGCGCATGCCAGCGCTTGGGGTAGAGATGGGAAAAAGCCAGTTCTTCCAGCTCGGTCCGGATGGCATGGATGCCAAGCCGCTGGGCAATGGGGGCGTAAATATCCAGGGTTTCCCGGGAAATGCGGCGGCGTTTTTCCGGCGCCATGACACCCATGGTCCGCATGTTGTGAAGCCGGTCGGCCAGCTTGATGAGAACCACCCGGATATCCCTGGACATGGCCAGGAACATCTTGCGAAAATTTTCTGCCTGGGCTTCCTCGCGGGTTTCGAAACGCACCTGGCCAAGCTTGCTGACCCCATCCACCAGCTCCGCTACTTCCGCTCCGAAACGCTCGGCCAGACGCTCCTTGGCTATGCCGCAGTCCTCGATCACATCGTGGAGAAGGGCCGCCTGGATGGTGGAAATGTCCAGCTGGAGCTCGGCCAGGATACAGGCAACAGCAACCGGGTGATGGATGTAGGGTTCTCCGCTCCGGCGGCTCTGGCCACCATGGGCATTCTCCGCAAGGGAAAAAGCCTCCCGCACGCGGAGAATATCTTCCTGCGGCATGTAGAGCTGGAGAAGCTCCCGGAGAGGAGCGCATGGATCCTCAAGGTCCGGAAGCACGGGCGACAGGTGCAGGACCTCTCCAGTTTCCGGAATGGGGAAAACCTGGGAAGCCTGCGCTGTAGCCTCACTCGCTGTGGGCATCCTCTCCTCCCGCCATTTCCCGGCGGGAAGCCCCCGGGAAACTGGCCAGCGGCGGAGGGGAAGGCTCATTGAGAATGGAGCGGTCCACCATGCCGGCTGCTACCTCCCGCAGGGCCACAACGGTATTTTTATCCCGGCCGGCAGGAACGGCAGGCGCAGCACCAGCGGCAAGCTGCCGTGCACGGCGGGCCGCCACCAGGGTCAGCTCAAATCGGTTGCCCAGTCTGGACAGGCAGTCTTCTACAGTAATACGGGCCATCGAACAGTAATCTCCTCAGGGTAAAAATCAGGACAGAAGGTCCTTCAGGCGTGTCCGCTCAGCATTCTGCTGGCGGGACAGCCGCAGATGCTCGGCACGGACTATGCTCTGCAGGTCATGAAGTGCAGCCGTGAAGTCCTTGTTCACAACCAGATAGTCGAACTCGTGATAATGTAGCAGCTCTTCCCTCGCTGCTGCCAGCCGCCGCGTGATAACTTCCTCGCTGTCCTGTCCCCGTCCCCTAAGCCGCTCTTCCAGAACGGCCAGGGAGGGCGGAAGGATAAAAATGCTGACTGCGGCACCGGACAGCCGCTGCCGGACCAGAGCGGCCCCCTGCCAGTCGATTTCCAGCAAGCAGTCCTTTCCTTCCGCCAGCTGGTTCCGGACCCACGATTCGCCGGTTCCATAACGGTTGCCATGTACCTGCGCATGCTCGAGAAACTCGCCCCGGCCGACCATGCCTGCAAACGTCTCCGGACTGACAAAATGGTAGTCCGAACCGTCGGACTCTCCAGGACGGGGCTGCCGGGTGGTATAGGATATGGAGGTTTGCATGCCCGGGGTCCCTTCCACCAGGGCGCGGGAGAGGCTGGTTTTCCCCGCGCCGCTGGGCGCAGAAACGATCCACAGGATACCGTCCTTCCCGTTACAGGATTTCATGTCTATTCCACATTCTGGATCTGTTCGCGCATCTGTTCGATAAGGACTTTCAGCTCGACGGAAGCCATGCTGGTCCGGTGGTCGCCCGCCTTGGATCCCAGGGTATTGGCTTCGCGGTTGCACTCCTGCACCAGAAAATCCAGGCGCCTGCCGACCGCCTCCCGCCGCTGCAGGACACGCAGAATCTCGCTGGCATGGGTCTCCAGGCGGTCCAGCTCCTCGGCAACGTCCTGCCGGTGCAGATAGTATACCAGCTCCTGTTCCCACCGCCCCGGATCCACCTGCTGCCCAAGCTCCTTCAGGCGGGACTGCAGCCGTTCCCGCAGGGCCTCCCCGGTTTCAGGCAGTCCGGCACGGATATGGGCCACGTGTTCCCGGATGGCTCCCACTTTCTCCACCAGCACAGCCGCAAGGTCCTCTCCTTCCCTGGCCCTGGTTTCCCGCAAACCCTCCAGGGCCCCATCCAGGAGGTCAAGCACGCCGTCCCGGAAACTGTCCGGATCCATCCCGGATGCCGTCTGGACCAGCCCTGGCCAGCGCAGGACTTCCATCAGGTCAACCGGCCTTTCTTCCCGCTCCCAGACATCGGCCAGCTCTCCATAAAGGCCGTGCAGCTCGGTGGCCAGATTCATGTCCAGACGGAGCCGCTCCCCGGGAGCCGGACGGTGGCGCAGCCAGGCATCCACCCGCCCGCGCCCAAGGATCTGGCCCATCCGCCGGCGGATATCTCCCTCCAGCACGACGAGACCTTCCGGAAGGTGCAGGGAAATCTCCAGAAACCGGTGGTTGACGCTGCGAAGCTCCCAGGACAGCTCTCCCCAGGGACCCTGCCGCTCCCGGCGCGCGTATCCGGTCATGCTGTGTATCATGGCGTTCCCGATCCCCATTTTATGCTGTAAAACCGCAAAAGTATCACAGGAACCATCTTCCAGGGTATGCTGGAACCAACATTTCTGCGGACCGTCCTGCAAGAATCATGGCCATCAAAAGCTCCCTCCCCGAGGGTCTGCTCGCCTGTCTTGACAGAATACCACTGGAGCGGGAGAACATCCGCCTGGTAGCATCCGAAATATGGGCGTCCCTGGACAGCGCCCAGCGCCAGGCGGTTGCGGATCTGGGCGAACCCGCCTACCAGCGCTGGTGCCGCATCAGCTGTGCCAGCCCCTTTGCACGGCGCCTCCTGCAGCGCCATCCTCCGTGGCTGGTGTCCCTTGTGCGGCAGGAAAGCCCACTTTTCGAAACGGAATACTCCGGAGAAACGGAATTTCTTTCAGCGCTGCGGGAATACCGCAACCGGAAAATGCTGGAAATCATCTGGCAGGACCTGGACGGCCCAGAAATGCTGGAGCGGACCATGAAAGCCCTGACCTGTCTGGCAGAGGACACACTGCGCTGGACCCTGTCCCAGGCCGAATCCATATTCGAGCACCGTCATGGTCCGCCCTGCAACGCCCAGGGGGAACGGGTTCCCTTTACCATCCTGGGGATGGGAAAGCTGGGTGGAGGCGAACTCAACCTCTCTTCCGACATCGACCTGGTTTTTGTCTATGGGGAAGGCGGGGAGACCTGCGGGAGTTTTCCGGAAGACAACGCCGAATATTTCCACCGTCTTGGCCAGTGGATCATCCGTGCCCTGTCCCAGCCGGGTCCGGAAGGTTTTGTTTTCCGGGTGGACATGCGGCTCCGGCCTTTTGGCGATGCAGGCCCACTGTGCATAAGCGCCCCGGCCATTGAACAGTATTATGGAACCCATGGCCGCACCTGGGAGCGCTATGCGCTGGTCAAGGCGCGCCCCGTTGCCGGAGATCTGGATTTCGGCCATTCCCTGCTCCGCCAGCTCCGCCCCTTCATCTACCGGCGCTATCTTGATTTTACCGCCTTGGACGGAATCCGGGAAATCCGGGCACTGATGGACGCGGAACAGGGAGCAGCCAGTCTGGACATCAAGAAAGGCCGGGGAGGAATCCGGGAAATCGAGTTTATCTGCCAGTCCCTGCAGCTCATCCACGGTGGCCGCCGTCCCGGAATCCAGGCCACCGGCACGCTTGCTGCCCTCGAATCCCTCACTGGCGAGGGACTCCTGGACAAGGAAGAGACGGCTTTTCTCGAAAACGTGTACCGGTTCTGGCGGCGGGTGGAACATGCCCTGCAGATGGTGGAGGACCGGCAGACCCAGACCCTTCCGCAGACGGAGGAAGGCTGGCAGAGACTGGCCTGCATACTCGGGGAGGACAGCACCGCAGCCATGCGGGAGCGGATCCAGTCCCTCCGCGCAGAGATTCACCGGCGTTTCTGGACCCTTCTCGGCAGGCCGGAAGGCGCAGGGTCCGGCACCCCGGAGGAAATGGCCTGGCAGGCTGCCCAGAATGCGCTTGAGGAATCGCCTCCGGCAGGCTGGGATAAAATTGCCTCCTTCCGGGATCCCCAGGCAGCATGGCAGTGGCTGCGGGACTTTGCGAAAAGCCGGAAAGTAGCCATCCAGCTTTCCGTCCAGGGACGGGCGCGACTGGATGCCCTGATTCCCAGGGTGCTGGGTCTCTGCCGCAAGTTCCAGCCTCCGGAAACCGGCCTTGCCACATTTTTGGAACTCACCGGTGCACTTCTGGCCAGTTCGCACTATCTTGCCCTGCTATCGGAAAACCCCGGGTACCTGCAGGAATGTGCCCGCCTGCTGCAAAGTCCCTGGCTGGCGAGAGAACTGTCCCGTTTTCCGATGATTCTGGAAGACGTCCTGCTCCACAAGCCGACCCACCGCAGCGGGTGGCCCGGGGAACTGTCCGCCTCTATCGCAGAAGAGGACCTGGAAACCCGGATGGATGGCCTGCGCCGTTTCAAGAACAGCAAGCTGGTCCAGATCGCAGCAGGCTACTGGGCGGGCCAGCGCCCGCTGGACAGGCTCCTGCCAGACCTGAGCAGCCTGGCCGCCTTCTGCATCCGGCAGGCCCTGCCCTGGGCGGTAGAAACCATGGAGCGCCAGCACGGACCTGCACCGGGAACCCCGCCTGGCCGCATCCCCTTTGCGGTCATTGCCTACGGGAAGCTGGGCGGCCGTGAAATGGGGCTGGCATCCGATCTCGACCTGGTCTTCCTGTACGATGCCGATGCGGATGCAACAAGCCGCGGCCGGATTCCGCTGGACACTGCCGCATGGTTCGCCCGCCGCGGACAGCGGCTGATCCACATCCTGGGCACGCTGACCCGCGCCGGTATCCTCTACGAAATTGACATGCGGCTGCGTCCAAGCGG
>DAHXMJ010000013.1 GCA_027365525.1 Acidithiobacillus sp. | reverse complement strand
GCAGCCCCCGCCTGCCATAACCGCAGGTTATGACTAGCAGGTCTGGATCGGGCGGAACGGAACCTGGGGTTTACCGGCTGGTGCCAGTCTGGCGCCGCCACGGGGAGGCAACGCATGGCCGCAAATCCAAACGCCGCTTCGGTGCACTACTGGGGCCGGGACCGGGCCCGGACGACAATGCAGGACCACCACGACCTGCGGACCTCCGTACCGGCCTACGTCGATCCGCAAAGATCGGAAGGTAACACGGTCCTGCACTTCACGGACAGGCCCCTCCATGGCGCATCCCTCTGGAAGGAGATCAACGGGCAGCGGAAGAAAGCCGGCCTGCGCGGACTGCGAAAGGACGCCAACGTCACCATCAGCGGCATTCTCACCTTTGGCCGGGAGGCGCAGGCGGTACTGGGCACCCTCTCCCCGGAAGAACAGGACGCCCGGATCCTCCAGGCGGTGCGGGACCAGGAGAAAGTTCATGGCCATCCGCTGCTGCAGCTGGTGATCCACCGGGACGAATCGGCGCTCCATGCCCATATGGTGTTTCTCGGATACCGGGAGGAGGGAACAAAGCCCTGGCGGATGAACCGGACGGATCTCTCCCGGCTCCAGGACCGGGTGGCCGAATCGTTCCGGGATCTGGGGATTACCCGTGGCCGGCGGGTGTATGAACGGCTGCAGGATGGGGAGAACTACGCGGATCTTGTGCAGAAGAGCGTCAACGAACTGCACCGGGAACTGGAGCCGGACATCCAGAAGGCGAAGCAGCGGCTGGAGGAGATCCGGTTCCGGAGTGAAAATCTCCGGGTGGATCCCCTGGTGCGCCAGACCTTCCGGGTGGTGCGGAAGAGGAAGCTCTTTGGAGGGGATGAAGTGGAAGAAGTGGATGGCGTCATCTGGGAGCAGGCGAAGGCCTTTGTCCGGCAGGTCCGGGAGAAGGCCTCGGAGGAAGCCATAAAAAAGGAGAAGGAACTTGCGGAGCGCGAGGGCAGACTGCGGATGCGGGAGCACAGTTTCGACAGGGAGTTTGACGCCCTGCTCCTGCGGGAAAAGGAAGTGTCGGACCACATGGAGGAAATGGCCGCACTGAAAGAGCGGGTACGCCAGCTCTCCGCCCTGGTCCCGGCACAGCAGCAGACGGCGGGGATCCGGCAGGGTCCGGGGTAGTCCTTGCCAGCTTTGTCTTCACCCCTGCGGGTATCCTCCCGGTGTCCCCGGAGAGGGCGCGCATGACGCGCCTGGAAACTGGCGGCAGGGGCAAAAACCAGCCCAGGAATTTGGCCAGATCCTCTGCCCGCAGGTGGGTATGGCGTTTGAGCATCTGCAGGGTCTTGTGCCCGGTAATGGCCGCGACCTGCATGGGGTTCAGACCCTTTTCGAACAGCCGGCTGGTGGCTTCATGCCGCAGGTCGTGGAAGCGAAAATCTTCGATCCAGCCCTGCATGACCGTCCCGACGGCGAAGCGGACCACCGGCAGCAGCCGCTCCTCCCCGTCGCCAACCAGGCGGCGGTCCATGGCCTTCGGCGGTGCCGGCAGTCTGGTCTGGGCAACGGGGTTTCCATGTGGCACGGCAAGCCCCCATACCTGCATCCCGGCGCGGCAGTGACGATCCGGATGACGGAAAATAGGGCTTCCTGAGACCGGCTGGACGGTGGCCCGAACCGGTTTTAGCCCTTCACCAGGATGTACAGGTCAACGTCCCGGCTCATCCACCCGATGGTGGCCGCCTTGCAGGCCTCATAGTTGGCTGCCTCCCAGATGGCGCAGTGCAGGGCTTCGTCCCGGTCCAGCTCAACATCGTCGCAAAATTTCTGGTTGGCCGCCTCACAGGCCAGGGGATCTGCCCCATGGCTGGCAAATACGCTTTTTGCCGCTTCAATGGCAAGGTCATAATCACGGTCTTCCACCAGTTCCAGGTCTTTTCCGGATAAAATGATCTTTGTTTGCATGGTCATAATCTCTCACGATATTGCTGTGGATGGCATCGGACTGGCTGTTCCCGACCTGGGAACCACGCCTGGGTCCTGCGCAGGTTCCGGTCCCGTCATGCCGTGGACCCATAGCCGGGATTTCGGCCGGCAAAACAGCTCTAGCAAGTATTATGCCCCAATGTGCCGGTTGCGTCCGGACCAGCGCAGCATGGCCGGAAAGCCACCAATATCTATGGGGTGCTGGTGGTATCCGGATGTTAAAAATACCGCATTTTGTCGGAAACCGGACAGGCGCAGCCGGTTTCCGGACGGGTCCATGTATCCTGCCAGGGCCTGCTTTATATGGGAACAGTCCCTGTTTTCGAAGCTGGAACAGTCCTTGCTTCAGGACCGTGCATGGTAGTGCTGTGCGCCATGAACCGGTTTAGAGGAGCGATCCAGTCATGCACATTGTCGTTTGCATCAAGCAGGTTCCTGATAGTGCCCAGATCCGGGTTCATCCCGTGACCAATACCATCATGCGCCAGGGGGTTCCTGCGATCATCAACCCCTTCGATCTTGCCGCCATTGAAGAGGCGCTGCAGCTCAAGGACCGTTATGGTGCCCGGGTAACGGTTCTGACCATGGGTCCACCCCAGGCGGAAGCAGCGCTGCGCAAGGCCATCGCCTATGGGGCCGATGATGTTGTGCTGCTGACCGACCGGGCATTTGCCGGTGCGGATACCCTGGCGACTTCCTTTGCCCTGGCCCAGGCCATCCGCAAGCTTGGCGAGGAGGAGGCCGTTGATCTGGTCATGACAGGCAAGCAGACCATTGATGGGGATACGGCACAGGTGGGTCCTGGCATAGCAAAACGGCTGGACCTGCAGCTTCTGACCTATGTGTCGGAAATCACGGACCTGGACCTGTCCGCAGGAAAGATTACCGTGCAGCGGCGCTCGGAAGGCGGGGTGCAGGTGATCAAAACCCGTCTTCCTGCCCTGATCACCATGCTGGAAAGCAGCAATACGATCCGGTTCGCCAGCATGCCCAACATGTTTCGCGCGGAACGCCAGGTGGTGCCCCAGTGGAACAGGGACCGTGCCGGTATTGAGGATGCCAGCAAGATTGGTCTGAAGGGATCGCCGACGGTGGTCAGCAAAATCTTCACTCCCAGACCGTCTTCCCAGCGGGCAAAAATGGTTGGCGCGGATCTGGATGCCACGGGCGTGGCCAATGCGGTACTGGATGTTCTCAGCAGCGACCACCCGCGCTTTGCCAGGGAGATTGGGCTGGTCACCCCCTAATTTCGGAAGGAGTCTCAGATGACTGACAATAGCGCTGCCGCGCCCAAACCCAAGGGAAAAAAGCGTCTCGAACTGGACCCGAAGCTCGCCGCCTACCGGGGGGTATGGGTGTTTGTGGAGATGGAGCGTGGCCAGGTCCATCCCGTCTCCTGGGAACTGCTGGGAGAGGGCAGAAAGCTTGCGGATGTCCTGGAGGTTGAGCTTGCTGCGCTGATTCTCGGTGGGGATGTGGGCGAGTGCGATGCCGCTGCGGACCAGGCCTTTGGCTATGGCGCGAATCTCGCCTACACCGTCGCGGATCCGGTCCTCGCAGACTACCGCAACCAGCCCTATACCCGGGCCCTGACCGATCTGGTCAACCGCTACCAGCCCGAGATCCTGCTGCTCGGCGCCACAACCCTGGGCCGTGACCTGGCTGGCAGCGTGGCAACAACCCTGCTGACCGGGCTGACGGCAGACTGCACGGAACTGGCCATCGATCCCGACAACCGGGGCCTGCTGGCCACGCGTCCGACCTTCGGGGGCAGTCTGCTCTGTACCATCCAGACACTCAACTACCGCCCACAGATGGCAACCGTGCGTCCCCGGGTGATGGCCGTGCCGGAGGCGGTTTCTGGCCGGACGGGGCAGATCATCCAGGAAAAACTGCAGATGGTCGAGGAGGACATCATCGCCAAGGTTCTGGAATACATTCCCGACCAGAACCAGGAGAAGGCCCAGCTGGCTTATGCCGATATCATCGTCGCCGGCGGGCGGGGCATGGGGCGGGCAGAGAATTTCCAGCTCCTGTGGGGCCTGGCGCGGGTGCTTGGGGCGGAGGTCGGGGGTTCCCGCCCTGTCACCCACGCCGGCTGGCTGCCCGCGGAGCGGCAGATAGGCCAGTCCGGAAAAACCGTGCGTCCGAAGCTGTATATTGCCGCAGGCATTTCCGGGGCGATCCAGCACCGGGTAGGCATGGAATCCTCGGACATCATTATCGCCATCAATAATGACCCGAATGCCCCGATATTCGATTTTGCCACCTATGGAATCGTCGGCGACGCCCTGCAGATCCTGCCGGCTCTCACCGATGCCATGCGCAGCCGCCTCTCCGTGAGCCGGCGGGCGGGATAGAGGAAAAGGAGCCAGTGAAATGACAGAAAAATTCGACGCCATTGTGGTCGGTGCAGGGCCAGCTGGAAATGCCGCGGCATATACGCTGGCATCAGCCGGACTGGACGTCCTGCAGCTGGAAAGGGGCGAGACTCCCGGGACCAAGAATGTGCAGGGAGCGATCCTGTATTCTGATGCCCTCGAGCGGATCATCCCCGATTTTCGCAACGATGCCCCGCTGGAGCGCCACGTCATTGAACAGCGGATGTGGGTACTGGATGAGGACTCTTTCATTGGCACCAGCTACCGTTCGGATGCCTTCAACAGCGAAAGTCCCAACCGGTATACCATTCTGCGCGCGCCTTTCGACAAGTGGTTTTCGGAGAAGGTCAGGGCAGCTGGAGCCCTGGTGATCTGCGAGACGACCGTCACCGAACTTCTCCAGGAAAATGGCCGGGTGGTTGGGGTACGGACAGACCGGGAAGACGGTGATATCTACGCCGACGTGGTGATTCTGGCCGATGGTGTGAATTCCCTGCTGGCCAAAAAAGCGGGTTTCCATGGGGAGCTCGACCCGAAAAATGTGGCTCTCGCGGTCAAGGAAATCCATTTCCTGTCCGAGGAAATCATCCAGAGCCGCTTCAATATCAAGGGCAACGAAGGCGTGGTCATCGAAATCGCCGGAGCTGTGACCCACGGAATGGTAGGTACGGCATTCCTCTATACCAACAGGGAATCCATTACGCTCGGGATTGGCTGTCTGCTGTCCGATTTCAAGAAGTCGGGAGTCGCCCCCTACACGCTGCTGGAGGAACTGAAAAACCACCCCGCCATCATCCCGCTGATTGAAGGGGGAGAGATGAAGGAATACGCGGCCCACCTCATTCCGGAGGGGGGATACAAGGCAGTCCCCAGGCTCTATGGCGAAGGCTGGATGATCGCGGGGGACAGCGCCGGGCTGGTCAACGCCGTGCATCGTGAAGGATCCAATCTGGCCATGACCAGTGGGCGGCTGGCTGCGGAAACGGTGATTTCCCTGAAAGGGAAGGGGCTGCCCTGTACGCAGGCCAACCTTGGGATCTATAAGGCAGCCCTGGACGGCAGCTTTGTCATGAAGGATCTCAAAAAATACCGGCAGCTGCCGGAAATCCTGCACGGGAACCCCCATTTCTTTTCCGTTTACCCCCAGCTGCTGAACCGTGCTGCCCATACGATGCTGACGGTGGATGGGGAGGACAAGCACAGCAAGGAAAAAACCGTCCGTAACAGTTTTGTGGAGCACCGCAGCCTGTTCGGCCTGGTGGGAGATGCGTTTCGCATGTGGAGGGCGACGCGATGATCAGTGTAGAAGAGAAACTTTTTCAGAACCGTTACAAGGTAGATGAGGGACGCCCGCATATCCGGATCCGCAATCCGCAGGTCTGTACCGAGGACTGCGAAATGAAGGCATGCACTTTTGCCTGCCCGGCCGCCTGCTATGCCATGGATGGCGCAAAGGTGGTCCTGACAACCGATGGCTGCCTTGAATGTGGCACCTGCCGGATCATCTGCTCTGAACATCAAAATGTCGACTGGTCCTACCCCCGTGGTGGACATGGCATCCTGTTCAAGTTTGGCTGAATGCGGAGAATTTTATGGGAAAACCACAGCGGCATGTATTTGTCTGTGTGCAGACGCGGCCACCAGGACACCCGCGCGGGTCCTGCAGCGGAACCGCACTGCTACAGGGGTTCCAGCAGGCCTTTGAGCAGCGGGAACTCTGGGGGCGCTTCGGCCTGACCCAGTCCGGCTGCCTCGGGCCATGCGAGACGGGACCCAATGTTCTGGTCTACCCGGAGGGCGTGCTGTACTCGGGTGTCACCCTGGAAGATATTCCGGAGATCATTGAGGGGCATCTTCTGGGCGGTGTTCCGGTCGCGCGGCTTTATCCTCCTCCAGGGGTTTGGGGCGAGGAGGCCTGAGATGGCAGCCAGCGACAGCCGTCTTCCCTTCGCAGATTCTGGCGGGGAGACGGTGTTGTCCTTCCCGGATACATGCCTGACCAGCAGCCTTGGTGATCCGGGAGAGCTGGAGCGCCTGCTACGGAACAGCCTGCAGACCCAGCCCGATGGCCTTCCGGCCTATTATGCCCTGTACAAGCTGCTGTTTCGCCAGTCCCGCCTTGAGGAGGCAGAAGATGTCGCCCGCTCTGCCCTGCGCAGCAGCGCCCGCATGGGGGGGTTCGAGCCCTGCTGGCAGAACCTGCATTGGGAGTCTGCCGACTGGTCAGCAGTAGACAGTCCGGCGCATTTCTACCTCTTTACCCTGAAGGCGCTCAGTTTTATCCTGCTGCGCCGCCAGACCTTTGCCGAGTGCGAGCAGATTCTGAAAAAACTGGACGAAATCGATCCCGAGGATTCTGTCGGGGCGTCGGTCATTCGGTCCTATGCTGCCGGAGCGCTTTCCACCTGAAGCGGGTATGGCGTTTTGTGTTTTTTGGTGGGGATGTTCAGGTCTCTGCTTCGTTCTGGTTGCGCAAGAAGTCGGCGGTTTTGGCGAGTGCGTGGAGGAGTTCTGCCTGCAGGGCGGTTTCCACTCCGGCGTCGTTCATGGCCTGCTGCATGCAGGCCAACCACTGGTTTTTTTCGCGGATGCCGATGGGGAAGGACAGGTGGCGTCGGCGCAGTGCAGGTGGGCCGATCCTTTCGGAGAAATGTTTGGGTCCGCCGGTCCATTCTGTGAGAAACCAGAACAGTTTGCTGGCGGAACCGGAGAGGTCGGCTGGGTGCAGTTTCCGTATGTCTGCGTAGGCGGGGTTCTGGTCCATCCGGGCATAGAAGAGGTCCACGAGGGAGCGGACTGCGTTTTCCCCGCCGAGCTGGCGGAAATGCGGGTTCTCACCGGGTGTGTGTTCAGCCATAACGGATTGTTCCTCCATCAGCCAGCAGGCATCCCGCCGGACCGTTTCCGGATATCTTTCCCCCTGAAGCCCTGAAGGGGAGTCTGCAATATCAGCGTTTCAGTTCTGCGGCCGAAAAATTGCTGAGATGGCCTTCC
Source organism: Acidithiobacillus sp. (assembly GCA_027365525.1). Classification (GTDB taxonomy): domain Bacteria; phylum Pseudomonadota; class Gammaproteobacteria; order Acidithiobacillales; family Acidithiobacillaceae; genus Igneacidithiobacillus. The sequence continues at coordinate 54,106 of DAHXMJ010000013.1, read as the reverse complement.
TTTTTTGCCTGGGCACGTGCAGAGGCCACTACCTTGGCGCTGCGTCCAGGGGCGGCCACACGTGACACCTGCTTTTCCAGCCTCAGGCTGCCGCACTGGGCGCAGGCCGGAGTACTGCCGGAAAGGACCAGCAGCTCGAAATCTGCATGGCAGTCTGCACAATGATAATTAAATATGGGCATAGATCACATCCCTTGCGTGGCAAAAAAATATGGGGAGATCCGCAAACGGCAGGGCGGATCCTCCCATGGTGGACAGTCCACAGCGGCTGGAAGGCGGGTGGCTTTCCGCTTCCGGTCCTTTTCTTCTGAAGAAGGTGTTCCGGGTCCAGGAAGACCGGGAGGACAGGAGACGGCAGGCCGCTACCGTCTGGGTGCAGAGGGGCTGTCACAATTTTCTCTGGTCCAGCCCCTGGAGCCTGGAGGGGGTCTCCCTGAGCAGATTCAGGCAGTCCAGGTTGGCGGCCATATCCAGGGCCGTAAAATCATCCAGGGACCGCAGGCTCCGGTCGGCGCCAAGGCAGAGGAGATGCCCAACGGCGCCGGTCTTGCCGGCGGAGGCCGCATACATGAGGCAGGTAGCGCCATTGTCGTTCTGGTGGTCAACATCCATGCCAACTGCGACCAGAAGGTCGAGAATCTGCTGGTTTCCGCTGATGCAGGCATACCACAGGGCCTGGTTGCCATCCCTGTTGCACCGGTGTGGATCTGCCCCGGCAAGCAGCAGTCCGGAAACGGTTTCCAGATCGCCATCTGCAGCTGCGCGCATCAGTGGCGTAACTCCGTCCCCGTTTGCCTCATCCACCCCCTCTCCGGAAAAGCCATGGGTTTTCAGCCAGCAGCGCAATGCCTCATTCAGGGATTTCCTGTGCTGGCCGAAATGGTTTTTCCATGCCTCATACCCGCCATCCATGCTGTATACCGTGGCAAATCCAAAGTCGACAAAAGTCTGGGCACGCACCTGGCTGGAATTTCCGTGGTAGCAATAGATGAGAACCGGGGTCTGCCGCGGCGTTTCCAGCAGGAACCGTTCGATATTGTAGTCGCCCAGTGGTTCTGCTCCATCAATATGCTCCAGCCGGTAATCGGAGGAATGGCGGCAGTCGAGCAGGAGCAGATCCGGGTTTTCCATCATTTTTTTTGCGATAAGGACGTCAATGCGTGCAAAATCACTCCGCGGGTTCATGGATATCGCCTCCATCTGGTTCTTTTGCGGTGTATGGAGAAGTACTTTTGATCCTGCCATCTACCAGTGCCCTGCCCACCGTAAAGTGGTACAGGCTCTGAAAACTGGTATCCACTATGCCCAGGATATCGTGAACGGCATCGTCGAAAAAACAGCCGATGCCCGTGCCGCTGATTCCATGCATCTCCGCCTCCATATAGAGCAGGTGGCCAAGAAGGCCGGCCTCGAAAAACAGCAGGGGATAGTGGTATGCGGCAGCTCGGATGGAGGATGCATATTCTGCAAGAAAAATCACGGCAAAATGGCTGTCCGCGGCAATCGCCTGATGGCAGCAGAGGAGATGGGAGAGCTTGCGCAGATCACCCCGGTACAGGCACCGGATGGGCATGTGCGGGGGAGCCTCAGGAACACTGGCCCAGGCAAAGCTGGGACTGAGGGACGCCTGTAAAAAAGCCTCAGAACTGACGTTCCTGGGCAGGATATAGAGCCCCGGCTCCAGCCCGTCGATGCGATGGACCAGAAGAAGGGGATGGATGCGTGCGGGCCAGGGCCAGAAATCCAGGGGAGGAGCCGCTCTGGGCAGGAGCGCGTCCAGAATGGCAAAAAAATCTTCGGCGGGCAGCAGCGAGTTGCGGTCAAACCGCTGGGCACTGCGACGGCCGAGGATGAGCCTGCCTGCCGGGATCCGGGTGCTGTTCCAGCCATGTGCGGGTACCATCTCGGTAACCGAGGGTTCCGGCATGAGGCCAGGCAGGATGGCAGCCTGGGCGGTATCCCCAATGATGGGCCACTGGTAGAGATGGCGGGCATCCAGCTGGTTGGCCGTCCCCGACCATCCATTCCCGGACTGTGGCGGTGGAATGCGGGCCGGTTCCAGGTCCGGGTCCGTTACAATTTCCAGCATCAGCTCGGGGCTTTCTGTTTCGGCACTGCCAAAATCCCCGGAGCGGTCCAGTCCCAAAAATTCCCGCAACTGCTGCCCACCGACATCGGTCCGCAGGCGCAGCCGCCATCCAAGGGTGAGGGCAGCATAGCGCAGCGCCCCAATGGCGTGTCCTATGTCGAGATAGCAGTAACGGAGTGCCCGCTCACCGTATTTCCATGCCTCGCGCCAGTGGATGGACGTCAGCGCGATGCACAGGCGGGACGGACCCTGATCCTGGTTCCAGGAACGGCGCTGCTCAAGAACGTGGTCACGGCTCAGGTAGTGGTACAGGCCGTCTTCCAGGCCCAGAGCCCCCTGGCACCATACATATGCCTCGGTGGGATGCAGGTTTCCGCTGGAAGGATTGCAGCGGAGAGCCCACCGGTCCTGTCCGTACTCCTTCCAGGCAGCAAGCCCGAAAGACCATTGCAGGAGCTGGCCTATGCTCTGGAGGTCAATGGCCCTCGCTGGCAGGTCAAGACAGCCGGAAAACCCGGGACCTTCTGCCTGAGTGGCAAAGGGGAGGGTGATCCTGCTGGTCCCGGAAAATTCCCGGAACGGGTTGGGCTGCGCGTCCCAGTCGAGGGTTTCCGGGCCAGCCGCATAACGCTCCAGACGGTGCTTGGTGCGTTCGTGGTAGCTCTCCACCCGCTGCACGGCTTCCAGCGCGGGGGTAATCGGGTTATCCATGCACTCCGGCTCAGCTGTTGTCGTTGGGTACCCGGGCGATCTTGTCGATAGTGACGTGACTTACGCCCTGCGCCTGGTGAAAAATCTTGAATACTTTCTCCGAAACCGCATCGGAGTGGACAAAATCCTGGTACGACTGGGTGAGCAGACGGACATAGAGAGATTTCAGGTCCCCGTCGTCCAGGCTGTCGACGTTGTCCTCGCGGCGAAGGTAGTCGTGAAAACGCTTGAGGATGTGCAGGCGGTTGACCTGTACGACATGTTCGTCGTAGGGAATCTGCAGAAAATTCAGAAAATCCTCGGCAGAGGAAAAGCTGGTCAGGCTGTCGCGAAAAGTACCCATCTCCTGAACTCCTGTCGTGTGTGCTTGCGGGTGGACTGGACTAGTCCGTTTTGGGGGTGGAACAGAACTGGGCAGTAGCGTCATGGCACTGGCTGCAGTCCAGCAGGGGATCCGGAAAATCCTCGTGAGCCTGTTTCACCTGTGTCTCCAGCGTGGCAATCCGCTCCATCAGGCACTGGATGGCCTTGCCCACCGGGTCTGGCATCAGGTGGTGGTCCAGATCGATGCCATGGGCAAGAATCCGCCTTTTTTCCATGGGTACGACGACGCGTCCGGGGATCCCGACGACGGTCATGCCGGGCTGGACATCCTGGATGACGACGGCGTTGGCGCCAACCTGGCTGTCGTGGCCGATGGTGACCGGTCCCAGAATTTTTGCCCCCGCTCCAACCATGACCCGGTCCCCAAGGGTAGGATGGCGTCTTCCAGGGTTCCAGCTGGTCCCTCCAAGGGTTACACCATGGTACAGGGTGCAGTCATCGCCAATGACCGCCGTTTCTCCGATGACCACGCCCATGCCATGATCAATGAAGAACCGCCAGCCAATCTGTGCTCCTGGATGGATATCTATCCCGGTGAAGAAACGGGCGAGGGCGCTCACGACCCTGGCGGGGTAGCGCCAGCCCCTGGTCCACCAGGCGTGGGCCAGCCGGTACGCGGCCAGGGCGTGCACTCCAGGATACGTGGAGAGTACCTCCAGCGTGTTGCGGGCTGCAGGGTCACGCTGAAAGACACAGGCAATATCCGACCGCAGCATCCGCCAGAGGGAATCCCTTTTTTGCGCCGGTTTCTGGTCAGCGATGGAAGTGGCCACGGATTTCTCCTTTATGACTGGATCTGTTCCGTATCGACGCTTTCCAGCAGAAAACGCCGGAGATCCTCCAGGGGAGGGGAGGATTTGTACTGAAGCACATACTCACGGATCTGCTTGAGAATGCTTTTGGCCTGGATTTCGCTGATACGGCTTCCCAGTTCTGCATAGGCAAGGATGATTGCCTTGGTTCCGGAATGCTTGCCGAGTATCAGCTGGTGCTTCCGGCCCAGCTCCTCTGGTGCGATGCTCTGGTAGTTGAGCGGGTTCTTGATCAGGCCATCCACATGGATGCCGGATTCGTGGCTGAAAACGGCGGCGCCAACGATGCTTTTCCCCTCGGCTATCTGGCGGTTCGAAGCCTTGGCAACAAGTTGCGAAATGCTCTGGAATTGGCGCACATCAACACCGGTTTCGAATCCAAAAAGGTGGTGGATGCACATCACCACCTCCTCGAGTGCGGCGTTCCCGGCACGCTCGCCGAGCCCATTCACTGTCGTATTGACGTGGGTGGCGCCATACCGGATGGCAGAGATCGAATTGGCTGTGGCCAGTCCGAGATCGTCGTGCGCATGGATTTCAATTTCCATGCTGCTTCCTGCCCGCAGCCGCCTGAAAATCTGGGCGGTCAGGAACGGTTCCAGGATGCCCAGGGTATCGGCGTACCGGAAACGCCGGGCACCTGCCCGTTCGGCAGCTTCCATCACCTCCAGCACGAAATCGGGATGGGCACGGGAGGCGTCCTCCCCGCCAACGGACACTTCCATGCCGCTGTCCAGCACCTCCTTGACCCTGCGGTCGACCTGCTGCAGGACCCATCTCCGGCTCTTCCCGAGCTTGTTCCGTATCTGGATGTCGGAAAGGGGAACCGAGGCGTTGACCATGTCCACCGGACAGCGCCGCGCCGCCGCCATGTCATGGTCGTGCATCCGGCACCAAACCACAAGCCGCGGGTCAAGACCCTGCTGTGCCAGGGTGCGGATGTTGTCTTCCTCTTCAGGACCCATGGCCGGAATGCCAATTTCGAGCTCCGGTACGCCCGCATCCGCGAGCTGCCGGGCGATGGCGATTTTCTCCTCCAGACAGAAGGAGACTCCGGCCGCCTGCTCCCCATCCCGGAGCGTGGTATCGTGGATCACCGCAAGGGTGCTGGTGGCTGGGATGTCGTCACGCATAAACAGGTTCGAAGCCTTTATCACTCTGGATCGGACCGTTGCTGCCCCAGTAGGGGGAGAGCCGGCGCAGCTGCTCGATGATGGCCGGGGTCTGGGTGAGAACCCAGTCCACCTCTGCATCTGTGGTCTCGCGGGACAGCGAGAAGCGGATGGTACCGTGGGCCGCCGTATAGGGTATATCCATTGCGCGGAGCACATGGGACGGTTCCAGGGATCCGGACGTGCAGGCCGAGCCTGAGGAAGCGGCAATGCCTGCCCGGCTGAGCAGCATGAGAATGGCTTCTCCCTCAATATACTCAAAGGAGATGCTGGCTGTGTTGGGAAGCCGGTTGTCCAGATCGCCGTTTGCAAACGAATAGGGAACCCGCTCAATGAGGCCCTGCTCGAGACGGTCACGCATGGCGCGCACCCGGGTGTTTTCATACTCCAGATGGCTCAGGGCCAGTTCCGCAGCCTTGCCAAGCGCAATGACGCCGGTCGTGTTTTCTGTTCCCGCACGCCGGCCACGCTCCTGGTGTCCACCCCGCAGGAAGGGCCTGAAACGGGTTCCCCGGCGTACGTACAGGGCCCCGATGCCTTTGGGGGCGTGCAGCTTGTGTCCGGACAGCGAAAGCATGTCAATGGCGGATTCCCGCATGTTCAGGGGGATTTTTCCGACGGCCTGCACGGCGTCCGTATGGAAAATCGCCCCCTTCGCCCTGGCCATGCGCGCCATGGCTTCAATGGGGAAAATGGTCCCGGTTTCGTTGTTGGCATACATCATCGACACTACTGCCACCTGCTCTGACAGGGCTGCTTCATAGGCGTCCATATTGATCCGGCCCAGACGGTCTACGGGTATGTAGTGGATCCTGTACCCCTCGTGGCGCTCAAGATGCTCGCAGAGGCTGAGGACCGCAGGATGCTCGACGATGCTCGTGACAATTTCCCGGCGGCCTGGCTGTGCCGAGAGAGCCGACAGGATGGCGGTGTTGTCTGATTCTGTGCCACACGAGGTAAAAATGATTTCCGAATCATGCTCAGCCCCGAGCAGAGACTGCACCGAAGTGCGTGCCTCTTCCAGTCGCTTGCCGACATCCCCGCCAAAACTGTGCATGGACGAGGGATTCCCGTAGTACTCGCTGAAATACGGGAGTATGGATTGCAGGACGGCAGGGTCTACCCGGGTCGTCGCATTGTTGTCCATATACGCACTGGTCATGTCTGATCTCCACAGGTCTGGGGCAGGGTCAGGAAAGGCTGGAATGCCGGATTGCCAGGGCTCTGCTCAGGGGGCAGCGGCATCCCTCGGAAAACTGCCCTGCTTTTCGTCCAGGGGTGGGGGGACTTCCCCCTGCACCCCAATTTCCGGGTACGGGTTCGCCCTTTTCCCGTTTCCCCCCAGAGGGAGGAGGCTGTTCACGGCAAAAAGAAAATTCCCAATTTCCCGGTCTGCGCCGGCCAGCACAGCCTTTTCCGGATTCCCCTGTTCCGCCTCGCGGAACAGGGGAATCCGCAGGTTCCGGCATCGGATTGCGGCTGGCGGCATCCATGCTTTTCAGTGACCCGTCAGGCATGCGGCGCACTGGCCGGAATGACCCGGACAGGACGGCCCAGGGTAAGCATCAGCCGCTCCTGGATGCCGGCAATGGTGACACCCGAGGACTGGCAGTTCATGCAGGAGCCACTCATGGCCAGCTTGACTGTATCCCCTTCAACGTCCACCAGTTCGATATTGCCACCATCCATCTGGAACTGCGGACGCATGTCGTCAATGACTGCGGAGATTTTCTGTATTTTCTGGACAAGGGTGAGTGCCGGTGCTGCGGCTTTTACGGCCGCGACCTTCACGGGTTCCGGCTGCCGCCCATTGAGGGCCTGCAGGATATCCTCTATTTTTTCGTGGCAGCTCTGGCAGCCACCACCCGCCTTGGTGTAAAAAGTTACCTCTTCTACACTGCGCAGGCTGTTTTCACGGGCAACCTTTTCGATCAGCGCGGAATCAACAGCGAAGCATTTGCAGACCAGGGCACCCTCCTCATGGTCATCCACCCACTCTTCACCGCGGTAGTTGGCGACTGCGGCGTGCAGTGCTTCCGCACCCATGACGGAACAGTGCATCTTTTCCGGGGGGAGCCCACCCAGAAATTCTGCGATATCCTGGTTGGTGATCTGTAGCGCCTCGTCCACTGTCTTCCCGATAATCAGTTCTGTCAGTGCGGATGAGGAGGCAATCGCGGACCCACAGCCAAAAGTCTGGAAGCGTGCGTCCACAATAATGTCGGTTTCAGGGTCGACCTTCAGCATAAGCCTCAGCGCATCACCGCAGCTGATGGATCCCACGTCCCCAACGGCATTGGCGCCTTCCAGCACGCCGGTATTTTTGGGGTTGAAAAACAGTTCCTTTACCTTTTCGCTATAATCCCACATGGCTTCAGCTCCGATGTCCGCAAGAGGAGGCAGCAGGTGCACCGTCATCTGCACTGAATGATGTACCGCAGCCGCAGGTGCTGGTTGCATTGGGGTTCTCAAAACGGAAACCGCTGCCGCTCAGCTCGTTTACGTAATCCACTACCACACCGCTGAGCAGGGGAGCACTACCGCTATCGATATATACAGAGACCCCATCTATGGCGAGTACCGTATCATCTCCCTGTGCGGACGGTTCCAGAGCCATGCCATACTGGTAGCCCGAACAGCCGCCTCCGGTGACTGCGATGCGCAGTCCGCCCGCCTCAGGGTTTTCAGAAAGCAGGGTTTTGACAACATCTACAGCTTTCCCTGTCATGGTTAGCATGGTGTACTCCTTTAAAATTGTCCTGGTTGTTGCCTTTCATTATGTGAAATGCAAAACACAGGCCAGCTCGTATTGGAGTCGCATTTATCTGTTTGTTAATGGGTTTTTTGAAACTGTGGGGGAACCGTCCGGATTTTGTCGGTTTCAGGACATAATCCGCAGAAAAACTTGCAGGAAACAGCACATTTTGTAAGAAAGGCCCGGAAGATGCTGTCTTTCCGGGCCTTTGGCAAAGCAGGATCCCTGCTGGAGACTATACCGGACGGTTTTCTCCTGGATCCCGTACTGGACCCATGCCGGCAAGACAGTCTGCATGGCTGATCTGCGGGAAATTTGCGGAAAATGACGCAGCAGCACTGGCAATACGGTCAATCTTGCTGCCCGTGTCCAGTTTTTTCAGGTCATTGCGTTCAATCAGGAACAGGTCCAGCAGCTCGTTGTATACCGTGGATTCGTCCAAGGGCAGGATGTAGAAGGGGAGACCCTGATATTCCATCTGGTAGCGCCGGCTCAGGTCAATGTTGTTGCAGAACAGAAAATGTTTTCCTGTGGGCGAGAGGCTTTCCCCAATGGCATCGACCAGCTCGTCAACATAGCCGAAAGACAGGAGATAGCACGAGAAAAAATCTATTTTCTGCGAATCCTTTTCGGCTGTCGTGATTACCTGCTGTGCCATCAGCTCGGGTGGGCGCGCTTCGTCCGCCACATTCTGGGCGAACTTGATGGCAATCTCCCCGCGAAATCCAAAACGTCCGGATGCCCCGGTTTTCCCCCTGAATACCGGATTGAGCAGCCGTTTCTGCCCATCCAGTCGGGCAAAGGCGCTGTTTTCAAAGGATTCCGACATGATTTTCTCCCTTATGGATGATGGTGGTGTGGTGAGTAGGGTGCGGTGGGTATCGACGGGGTTTACCGCAATGCTGCCAGCCGGTCCCAGGATTCTCCCCCGTCGGGCCCAAAACAGTTGGCATATTCGTTACAGAGGTTGCAGCTTGGGGCCTGGCAGAGCCGTATTTCCGCCTGGTCACACAGCTGCCTGTAGAAAAATTTTTTCCATTTCATGTCCGCGCTGTTCTTCAGGTGCAGCTGGGAGAAATGGCGTTGGAGCGCGGAATTCAGGTCCTCGCGGTCGGCCAGGCCCAGATCCTGCCAGAGATGTCCTTCATCCAGACAGGCATTCGCGATGATCGCGGACATCAGGATTGAGGTTTCGTCTGCAGGATCCGTCCTGTGCAACAGAAGCAGGCTGTTCAGGTCCTGCCACTCTTCCAGGCGGGGGTTTTCCTGTTCCTGCAGGCCACCCCTGCACTCGCAGATAAAATCCTGCCCTGCCAGGCCATGCAGCCTGCTTTTGTTGCATTCACTACCGTTCATGCCCGCCGCAAAAACGGGAAAAAAGCGGTACAGCAGGGAATTCAGGCTGTCCGGAGTGAGCCCAAGGGATGCGCACAGGCTCCCGGTGCGCAAACCGGCCCTATGGCTGATGCAGGCCGCAAAAAAATGCACGTCATCTACCGGTGCGGCAGGATTTCCAGCAGAAACCAGATAGCGGTATATGGCGCGGTTCATGGGCTTTGCTCCAGGAGGGTCAGGAGGCTGCGGCGGTTTCCATGGGCATCGCCGCATGCGTGTAGCAGTCCTTCGGGCAGACCCGCGAACAGGCCTCGCAGCCAATGCACTTTTCCGGATGCGCAATGGTCATGAACTTGCGTTCGGCCTCGTCATCATCCGCCGTAACGATATCCCCTTCTTCCGTGATGCCCACAAGGCTGAGAACATCGCGACCGCAGGCCCGGAAACAGCGGCCGCAGCCAATGCACTTTTCCGTGTTGATTTTATCGACAAAATGCGGGGTCCATAGCAGACCCCCCTTGGTGATCCCATTGAGCTCAGACATGTCTGCCACCCTCACGGTATGGACGCAAGGCGCGCTCTTGCAGCGGTCAGGTCCTCATAGGCGGTAAAAGCCTTCTGGGCCACATCGGGAATTTTTTCCCAGCCCAGGGGGAGATCCTCCGAGAGGTCGTGCAGGTCCATTTTCAGTTTGGTCGCCCTGGCATTGAGATGCTTGATCTCTGCCTTGAGCCTTTCCTTTTCTTCCATCATTTCCTCCCAGTGCAGGGCATCCACTTCAATGTCGGCTGTAAGGTCTGTCAGCGTGTTCATCTTGAGACTCCTTGTTCTGAAAACCACCCGTCCCGGCTGGACCCCTGGTGGTTCAGTAACGGGCCACCTCCGGATATTTTTCAATCATTTCGAGGCCACCAGACACCAGTTTTTCGCCTTCCTCAGCGAGTTTTTCCATGGAAGGAAATCCAAACCGGTGGACATCACGCAACTGCCTGTTGACTACGATCAGCCGGCCGGCTATGAGCACCATTCGGCCGAAACCCTCATGGCTCATCTTCATCATGGGCGATACCATGACGCCGGATGCCCGTTCGATCGCCAGTCCTACGGCGTTATAGAACAGCTCTACCCGCCACAGCACCTCGGGATCCGGATCACCAATAATGGGGATGGCCCGGCGCTTTTCCTTGTCCAGAATGTAGGGCGCGAGAAGATCCAGATCGGATTTTTTCTCCCAGGCACCATAGCTGTCCTGGGCGCGCCACTGTTTTACCAGCTCCTGCACAAACAGGGACGTCTCTGGCTGGACCGCAACTTCAGCAATATTGGCTTCAGGCATGACTGAACTCCTCTACGTCCATTTGAAATTCCCGTGCTTCTCCCTTGTGCATGACTTTTCGCAGCCACGGGGGTGGGGTCCCCTGCAGCACGGCCTGCAGCTTCTCAAGGAGGCCGGTGATGGGTTCCGGCTCATTGACCTTGATTGGGTGAATCTTGAGTGCAACCACACGCGCCGCCCCTGAACCCCCTATGGCTGCAACGTACAGGATGGCGCAGTCCTTGATTGCCTCAAGCTTGGGGGCAAGCTTGTCCTCGTTTCCATCCTCTGCGAGTTCGCCATCAAACTGCACCGCTTCCAGGAACTGGTAGCCCTGGGGACCAACCTCGTAGATGGCAATATTTTTTGCCCATCCAAAATGGGCATCCACCCGCTGCAAATCCTGTGTCGAAAAAGCGACTTTCATACCGCCTCCTGTATAGGAACTACTCAGTAAGCGCAACCGGCGCACGTGCATCTGTACTCTCCATGGGCAATGGCCAGGTATCGGGCAGGTTCTCGGACTCGGTACTGAGGAGCAGGTTACCCACGGCAAAGGTCAGATCGCGTGCTCCCCGGTACCCCAGGATGGGGCGGTGTGCAGCACCCAGACGGTCAAAAATCGGAATGCCAATGCGGTACAGTGGTATGCCAAGCCGCTCCGCCGCCTGGCGGCCGTGGGAATGGGTGAGAATCAGGTCGCAGCCGGTACTGCGCGATTCCAGGTCTTCAAGATCGCCGATCAGGACTGTGTCACAGGGCATCTGCACGAGCAGTGGGGATTCGGTGGTGGTAACCGCTGTTTTCAGGACGGCCCCCATCTCGTGCATCCAGTTGCCCAGATCCCAGAGCAGATCAGGCTCTGCGCCAATGGAAATCTGCTTGCCACCGAAGAAGAAATGCGCATCCAGCATGGCATCAACCAGTTGGCTGCGCTGGCGCCGGTACTTTGCCGGGACAGGGTGTCCGCTGAGCTGGCTGAGGCAGTCCAGCAGCTGGTCTGTGGCCTCAAGACCCAGAATCCGGTCAAAAAGTACGTAAGGCTGGCCCGTTTTCTGCAGGAGCGCTTCCGCAGCTGGACGCATCTGTTCCCCAAGGACTATGGTCAGTTCCGCATTTCCCATTTCGGCTATGGATTCCAGTGGCGTTCCGCCCAGGGTGTTCGGGGTGAAATCCTGCGGAATGTGCCCATCCAGAGATCCGGAGATGTCGGGGAGCACCGTGACCTCGAGCTGGAACGCCTCACAAAGGTCCCGAAGTTCGTCAATGTCGGCGCTGGTCAGGTGGGACCCGGCAAGGACATTGATTTTTCCTGCCTGTTCCCAGGTTTTTTCGTGCACCAGGGCCTGGATCATGTTTTCGGTGGCCTTGGCCCAGCCATCCTGAAAGGCGCCCTTGAAATCCGGGGTGGAAACATACACCAGCGACAGACTGTCGAGCTCCGGATGCAGCGCACGGAAGTTCTTTATGTAGCCATCCACATCATCACCCTTGGTTTCGGTGACGCCCGTGGAACAGATGCCAATGATGGACGGTTTTGTGCGGTTCTGGATATTGAGAATGGCGCTGCCAATATTGTCGAGGCCGCCCATGACCGTGGCCACCTCACTCATGGCTGTCGTCTGCATGGGAATCCCTTCGTTGAAATGGCGCTGGAACAGTACCAGACCAAATGAAGTACATCCCTGTGAACCGTGCAGCATGGGCATACAGTTGGCGATGCCCAGGAAAGCAAGGGCACCACCAATGGGCTGGCTCATTTTCAGCGGGTTGACCGTGCACGACTTATGGTTGCGAATGACCTCGCTCATCACCCAACCTCCCGCATCTCCCATGGGGCCGGCTTCCGCAGAATTGGCCACATGGGATTGTGGATGGCCAGATCGATCTGTTTGACGAGATTGACCATTCCTTCATAGCCGTTGTACGCCTGGTGCCGCTCCTGGTTGATGTCCACCCACGGCATCTTGTTTTTCAGTGCCGTGAACTGGGAACGTCCCCCGGAGAGAAGGATGTCGGCCTTCGCGTCCCGAAACATGGCAAACATTTCCCGGGGAGTCATGTCGTCAATCATGTGCGCATCCTCGCCCATGATTTCCTTGATCCGTTCCTTGTCCTCCTTCGTGGACTTCTTGACACTGGTACCGACCACGACCATTCCGGCTTCCTGCAGGGCGGAAACCACGGACCAGGATTTTACGCCGCCTGTAAACAGGAGAACCCTTTTGCCACGAAGTCTGGGGGTATACTCGTTGATGCGTTCCCACACACGGGCTTCCTCACATGCGATGAGTGCCTCGGTGCGCTCCAGCAGTTCCTCAGGCGCGCCGCGCTGGACCAGCAGGGCGGAAATCTGGCGGAGGGATTCACTGGTATCGGAGATTCCGTAAAAGGAGCCTTCGAAAAACGGAATTTCATAGCGCTCTTCCATTTTCCTGGCGATGTTGATCATGGATTTGGAACAGACCATCATGGCCGCACGGGCACGGTGTGACTGGGCCACATCGTGGTATCTGGCGTCTCCGCTGATGCAGCAGGTTACCCGTATGCCCAGATGGTCAAGAAGAGGCTTGACCTGCCAGAGTTCTCCGGAAAGGTTGTACTCCCCAATGATGTTGATGTCGTAGGGCGTCGTATGTTCCGGTTCCTCGGTTCCGATCACGTAATCCAGCAGTGCCTCACCCGCAAGTTTGTTGCCCAGATTTTTGGGCCCCACAAAGCCCGGGGAATTGACCGGAATGACCGGTGTTCCGAATTTCTGGCTGGCAGCCTTGCAGACAGCCTCGATATCGTCGCCAATCATTGCAGGCACGCAGGTCTGATAGACAAACACCGCTGGTGGACTGTATTTGTCGAGGACTTCCTTGATGGATTTGAAAAGGTGCTTTTCGCCACCGTAGACAACGTCAAGCTCATTGATGTCGGTGGTAAAGCCGGTGCGCCAGAGCTGCGAACCGGAAGATCTGGAGCCTCGGTTGTCCCAGGAATTCCCTTCGCAGGCGATGGGACCATGCACCAGATGTGCGACATCCGTAATCGGCTGCAGGGCAATCTTGGCCCCGTCAAAGGCACAGCCACCCGCCGCACCGCCTGGCTGCAGCGCCTTTGTGCATCCTTTCTTGCGTTCTTTCTCGGATTTCCCCTGGTTTTTACTGCAACCAGGTTCGTTAAAAACATCCTGAACCTTGTTCGACAACATCTGGCACCTCCAGAGAACATATCAGAGTGCGATGAAGAAACGGTCACTGCTTCGCGCCAGGCACTGACTGGCAAGCAGGAGCCTGTCCATACCTGTCAGGGTCTTTCGCGTAAAGGCACTCACAAGAACAGACAGCCGGTGGCGGCAGGAAATCTCCGGCAGATCCGCACTGCGCAGAAGGGCATGGGGTACCGGATCCGGCCACTGGCCGGCCCAGTCCCTGCCAGTACGGGGTGAAACAGGTGAAATATGGCCCATGTGCTTTCTCCTGCTGTGGGGGAAGCCCCGGGACAAATTCCCGGACGTGGTGGCTTCCCCGTTGCATCCCGGTCAGCGAATAATGTCGAAACTGTAATCGCTCTGGGATGGTACGTTGGTGTTGTTGTCGATCTCGTCAAAAATCTTGTCGAGAATGCGTACCAGCATGTTCATTCCACCCTGGTATCCCCAGATGGGGTAGCGGTGATGGTGGTGACGGTCAAAAATGGGAAATCCAAACCGGATCAGCGGAGTACCAGTGTCGCGCTCCAGATACTTCCCGTAGGTATTCCCGAAGAGGAAATCCACCGGTTCTGTAAACAGCAGGCTGCGCATATGCCAGAGATCCTTGCCGGCGTAGACATTGCAGCCCTTGCCAAAGGGTGAACTGTCAAAGAGGGCCCGGACTTTTGCCTCCCACTCCTTCCCGCCGTTGGTTGCCAGCACATGGGTCGGCTCGGCACCAAGTTCCATCAGGAACGCGGCCAGACCAAGGCACTGGTCCGGATCGCCATAAAGGGCAAATTTCTTGCCGTGAATATGCGCGGTGGAATCGGCTATGGCATCCACCAGGCGGCCGCGCTCCTTGCGGAGTTCTTCCGGGATGGGCTTGCCAGTAACACGGGATACCTCCATGAGGAAATGGTCCGTCGCCTTGACACCCATGGGGCAATTCAATGCCACAACTTCCTGACCATGCTCGGCAATGAGGGGGAGGGTTTTTTCCGTGCAGAATGCCTGCATGGAGAAGGTTGCCCTGGCATTGAGTGCAGCGGCCGTATCCTCAAGCGTGGTTCCACCGTCGTACATCCGGAAATAGCCATCGGTGGGCGTATCAAAGATTTCACTGGTATCGGCGAGAATGGTGTAATCGACACCCATGAGATCAAAGATGCGCTTGATTTCCCGGGTATTGCCTACCGTATAGCCATCAAACCCACCAATGAAATTGATTTTTTCATTCGGTTCGCGCACCAGCGCAGGTACAGTACCGGCTTTGCCATCCCAGAAATGGGAAAGTACGCCCTTGAGGGCATTGTCGTAACCGGTGATATGGCTGCCGACGAATGCAGGGGTGTGGGCAAATGGAACATCATATTCGCCCGGGACACTGCCCTTGTCCTTGGAAGTCTTGATGAAGGCATTGAGATCATCGCCAATCACTTCGGCCATGCAGGTCGTTGAAACGGCAATCATCTTGGGCTTGTACATGTTGTACGTGTTCGCCAGACCGTCAATCATGTTGTTGAGGCCGCCGAACACGGCTGCGTCTTCTGTCATGGAGGAAGAGACGCAGGAGGTCGGCTCCTTGAAGTGGCGGCTCAGGTGACTGCGATAATAGGCAACGCAGCCCTGCGAGCCATGAACGAATGGCATGGTGCTTTCAAATCCGAGGGCGGCAAACACGGCTCCAAGAGGCTGGCAGGCCTTGGCCGGATTTACCGTCAGGGCTTCACGCTGGAAATTTTTTTCGCGATATTCCCATGTTTTTGTCCATTCGCGAACCTGAACAAGCTTTTCCTGTGGTTCCGGGTATTCAAACTGCTCCTTCTTGTTCTTGAGCATCTCCTGATATTCCGGCTCCCGGAACAGATTGAAGTGGTCAAGTACATTGTCAGCGTTCTGGGTCATTGTAGGTGTCCTCATATCAGTCGGGGTTCTGTGCTTGGCCGGAACCCGGGAGGCGGCAGCAGGACTGCCGCCCGGCAATTTGTCACCAGGGTGACTTGGTCAGACTCCAGACCGGGTTGTTGATGGCCATGTCCATGTCGCGGGCGAAAATGGCGAAGCCGTCGTACCCATGATAGGGACCGGAGCAGTCCCAGGAGTGCATCTGGCGGAAAGGCACGCCCATTTTCTGGAAAACGTACTTTTCCTTGATGCCTGAACCAACGAGATCGGGCTGGATGGTTTCCACCATCTTTTCAAACTCGTATCCGGTCACGTCGTCATAAATCAGCGTACCATCCTTCACATAGTGCGTGGTGCGCTGGTAGTCGTCGTTATGGCCAAATTCATAGCCGGTTCCGACGATATTCATGCCGAGATCCTCATAGGCTCCGATGACGTGGCGGGGACGCAGCCCCCCAACGTAGAGCATGACCGTGCGCCCTTCCAGGCGTGGGCGGTACCTGTCGATGACCTGCTGGGTGAGGCGGCTGTATTTCTCGATGACCCGCTCAGCCCCTTCCTTGATCTGGTCATCAAAATAGGAAGCAATTGTGCGCAGGGACTCCGCGATCTTGGAGGGCCCAAAGAAGTTGTATTCCACCCATGGAACTCCATGCTTCTCTTCCATATACCGCGAGATGTAGTTCATCGAGCGGTAGCAGTGGAGCACGTTCAGCTTGGCTTTTGGGGTGTTTTCCAGTTCTGCCAGGGAGCCGTCGCCAGACCACTGCGCGATGACACGGAGTCCCATCTCTTCCAGCAGAATCCGCGAACTCCAGGCGTCACCACCAATGTTGTAGTCACCGATAATGGCAACGTCATAGGGAGTGCTGGTGAATTCGCGCGGCTTCGCACCCGCCTTTTCAAACACAAAATCACGGATGCTGTCGTTGGCGATGTGGTGACCGAGCGATTGGGATACCCCTCGGAAGCCTTCGCAACGTACGGGAACGATGGTCTTGCCGCCATATTCCTTGGACTTCTTTTTGGATACCGCTTCGATGTCGTCTCCGATCAGGCCGATGGGGCATTCCGATTGCACGGTGATACCGTGATTGAGCGGGAAAAGATCCTCAATTTCATCCATGATTTTTTCGAGCTTCTTGTCACCGCCGAAAACAATATCCTTCTCCTGGAAGTCGGAAGTAAACTGCATGGTGACGAAGGTATCGACACCTGTCGTACCAATGTAATAGTTCCGGCGCGAGGCCCAGGAATACTGGCCACAGCCAACCGGACCATGGGAAATGTGGATCATGTCCTTGATGGGTCCCCATACAACCCCTTTGGAACCGGCGTATGCACAGCCACGGATGGTCATGACGCCAGGTACGGACTTGATATTGGATTTGACGCCGCAGTCCGGCTTACCTTCCTCGTACACATTGAGGTGCTTGGCGCGCCGCTTGGCCGTTTTTTCCGGATAGACCTTCAGCACCTCGTCGATAAGCGCCCGGTTACGTGCCTTTGTTGCCGCAACGATCTGCTCCTGGGTTTCTTCAGCAGTGATGCTCATTTCAAGCTCTCCATTGTTGTCCGGGTAAATGGGGGCGCAATTTTCTGCACCCCCAGGTTTCGCTGCTCAGACAGCCGCAGCTACCGATGACGTTTTGCCGACCATGTTTTCGTCCACGGCGGTCATGACGCCGAACTCCATCAGCATGTCCTCGAGCTCGTCCATGGTGATGGGAGTCGGGATGGTCCCGTTGCCACCATTCTCATGGATTTTCTTGGCGAGCTGCCGGTACTGGTTTGCCTGGTCGGATTCCGGTGCGTACTCGAGTACCGTCATCCGGCGCAGCTCGGCGTGCTGCACGATGTTGTCGCGGGGGACGAAGTGGATCAGCCTGGTGCCCAGGCGCTGTGCAAGGGCTTCGGCCAGTTCCAGTTCCTTGTCGGTCTTGCGTTCGTTGCAGACAAGGCCGCCCAGCCGCACGCCACCGGAGTTGGCGTACTTCAGGATGCCCTTGGAAATGTTGTTGGCGGCGTACATGGCCATCATTTCACCGGACATGACGATGTAAATTTCCTGCGCCTTGTTTTCCCGGATGGGCATCGCGAATCCACCACAGACCACGTCGCCCAGCACGTCATAGGAGACATAGTCAACGCCGTCATAGGCGCCATTCTCTTCCAGGAAATTGATGGAGGTGATGACGCCACGGCCGGCGCAGCCAACACCTGGCTCAGGGCCACCGGATTCCACGCAGCGGATATCCTTGTACCCAACCTTCATTACGTCTTCAATTTCCAGATCTTCCACGCTGCCAGCTTCGGCGGCCAGACTCAGAACGGTATCCTGTGCCTTGGAATGGAGGATCAGGCGGGTGGAGTCGGCCTTGGGATCACAGCCGACAATCAGAATCTTCTGTCCCAACTCGGTCAGGGCTGCCAGTGTGTTCTGGGAGGTGGTCGATTTGCCGATACCTCCCTTGCCATAGAAGGCAATCTGCCTCAAGTCGTCACTCATAGCGACATCTCCTGTTCAATTTGAAGTTCGAAATCTGTCGTGGGAAGCCCCCTGACGGGGAATCTGCTTTCCGGTCCGTCTTTTGCAAGGCCCGTGCCAATCCTGGATAATGATTTCAACATACTGATTTTACAAGGACAAAACTATATTTTTCGCTGAATTGTCCGGCTGTCCGTGCTGTACGAAAATCTACAAACTGCAGGACGGATGTAAGGAATCCCACAGATCTTTTTCTTCCGGTGCGAGGGGCGCATGGCCAGCGGGAACGGAATTCTGCTGGCCGGTACGGCAATTTCCCTGAATATTTATGCGGTTAATTTCCCCGCTCCAGTGGGAGCCCGGCGGGAACCGGGCTCCCTGCCGCACGGAATTTAGTGGCATGGAAAATGCTTTTTCTGTTCTGACTGCTACGGATTACTGGGGGATGGTATGCAGATAGGCGTTGATTGCCAGCTTGCCGTTGGTACACGGCGGATATTTGTTCTGGATGGAGATGACATCGGCCGCATGGCCGTGCAGTTCATGCTCCACGATGAATATGAAACCCATGAGCTCTCTTCCCTGGAAAACGCGGTCAGCAAGGCGCAGGAATGGCCGCCGGATCTTGTCATCCTTGGCGAGGACCTGTGGACGGATCCGGAGATCCTCGAGAGTGCCAGGGACGCTTTTCCCGGAGCGAGGTTTCTGCTGGTGGGGGATCCGGATTCCGAGAGCGCCCGGGCCGTCCTCGCCAGCGGGATGCCCCTGATTGACAAGCCGCTGCGCCTTGAGACCGTGCGGAGCAGGGTGGCTGCAGCACTGTCGGGCTGACGCTGCCGGGAGGTTCTTCGCGGTCTGGACGTACCCCATGGAGTTTTCGGATGCAGGCAACAGAAGGCAGCAACCTGGTAGGCATTCCTTCGGGCCTGCTGAACAGCGCACGGTTCCACAGGTATCCGCTGCCCCTGCACATCCATGGGACCCGCGAGGTCCACTCTGCGCTGTTCGGGAG
This sequence comes from Acidithiobacillus sp., assembly GCA_027365525.1. Taxonomy (GTDB): domain Bacteria; phylum Pseudomonadota; class Gammaproteobacteria; order Acidithiobacillales; family Acidithiobacillaceae; genus Igneacidithiobacillus. The sequence goes on along the minus strand of DAHXMJ010000013.1, from coordinate 34,944 downwards.
GCTCGCCAGTGCTGCGGATCTGGAAGATGGGGCTGGAATGTTTCAGGAATACATGGAAAAAACATTTCTGGACCCTGGAAAGATGTCGCGACACCGGAAATTCCATGCGTACTACCAGCGTCTTCTGCGTGGCTGGGGATACGACAGCAACTCACCGGAAGGCGCTGTCCTGAAGGCTTGGGTGGAAAGCCGTTTTGGACTCATGCCAACCTTCCACAGGGAAGTGATACGGCGGGTTGGCGATGCAGGATGGATACGCTATACCATGGACAGAATGTCCGGCCGCTTCAATAACAACGCCATATGGGACCAGCTGGACATCCTGTTTGAATTTGCCCAGTGGGCCGCCCGGCGGTTTTTTGGGCCCGGCCGCCGGCATCTGCGCCTGTACCGGGGTACCAATGACTTTTTGGAGCACCCCATGCTCTGGCAGTCAGGAGCACGGCAGGGGGTGATCCACCTCAACAATCTGGTGTCGTTCAGCAGTGACCGGGAAGTCGCAGGCATGTTTGGCGATTATCTTCTGGAAATTGATGTTCCCCTTGTCAAGCTTCTTTTTTTTAACGGCATGTTCCCGTGTCCGGCGCTGCATGCCGAAAGCGAGTATCTGGTGATTGGGGGTCCCTATCATGCCTGTCTGCATTACTACTGAGGAAAAAATGGACGACAGACTGCAGGATCGAGCCCTTGGAGCCTACTGGGGACTGGCTCTGGGGGACGCGCTGGGCGCGACAGTAGAGTTCATGACTGCGGAAGAAATCCGGGACACGCACGGCCGGCACCGGCACCTGTGTGGGGGAGGGTGGCTGCATCTGGCACCCGGCCAGGTGACGGACGATACGGAAATGTCCCTGGTGCTGGGCCAGGCCCTGCTGATGGACGATGTCTGGTCTGTACGCCGCTTCGCGGAGGGCATGGCGGCCTGGCTGCGGGCAGGGCCTGTCGACGTGGGCAATACCTGCCGGCGCGGGATCCGCCGCTTTATCGTGGACGGTTCCCTCTCGGCCCCTCCGGGCACATGGGATGCCGGAAATGGTGCCTGTGTGCGGATGCTGCCGGTTGTGCTCGCAACGCTGGAACATCCGGGACTGGGCTGTACCATGGGCCTTGAACAGGCCCATTTTACCCACAACCATCCGATGTCCGACCTGGGAATCCTGTGTCTCGGTGAAATGCTGCGTAGCGCCCTTCGGGGAGAAAGTCTGGCCTCCATCCGGACCCAGGCCGAGAGACTTCAGACCGCCTGCCCCGAATTTGACTGTACGGTCCTGCCTGTGTCACCCACACCCTATATTGTTGATACGGTCAGGACCGTTCTCCATGCGGTCCTGAATACCGGCAATTTTTACGACTGTCTGCTGCTGGTGGTGAACCAGGGAGGGGACGCGGACAGCACTGGAGCCCTGGCCGGGATGCTGGCCGGGGCCATTTATGGCCGGGAAGGTCTGCCAGAACAATGGCTGCGGCGGCTGGTTCCGGGGGTAAAAGAGAGGATCCGTGAGCAGACCGGGGCATTGCTGCGATGGGGGGAACGCCAGCGCGGACTGGCGGCTCCAGGGGACAGCAGTGCGCCGGGCCTTCTTTTCTATGAAAAACCGGGATGCCGGACCAACGCGGGCCAGCGTGCCCGTCTGCATGCGGCAGGCTTTGGTCTGGATGTACAGAATCTGCTCCAGACACCATGGACAGTGGAAACCCTGCGCCCCTTTTTCGGAAAACGGCCGGTACCGGAATGGTTCAACCCCAACTCTCCCCGCATCAAGTCACGGGAGGTGGATCCTGCCGTTCTGGATGAGAAAATGGCCATCAGTGCAATGCTTGAAGATCCGCTGCTGATCCGGCGGCCGCTGATCTCTTTGGGCGCCCTGAAAACCAGCGGATTTACCCCAGATGTCGTTGCCTTCTGGACTCTCGTCCAGCCAAAGAGATATGGTAGATCCTTGGGGGCTGTCTCGGACACCTGCCAGCAGCTGCCGCTGCAGTCCACAGGGCTTCCCGGGGCAGGACTGGGGTTCACAGCAGCTGATGCTGCATCACCTGCTGGCCCAAACTGCCCATGACAGAGAGGGGCCTTTCATGAAAGATCGCGTTACACCCACCCATTACCAGGAACTCACTACCATTTATGAGGTGAGCAAGGTACTCAGCTCCTCTATGGATCTGGAGCGTACCCTTAACGACGTGTTGCGGACCCTCGAAAGCCATCTGCATATATCGCCGTCAATGATCCTTCTGCGGATGGATGACCAGCAGGTCGGAGTAGTGGCGGCGACCGGAATGACCGCGGTGGAAATGGAGCGCGGACGGTATCGCCTTGGCGAGGGAATGGTTGGGAAAATCATGCGTGCCGGCATGCCGGTGGTGATCCCCGATGTGGCACAGGAACCGGCATTTCTCCACAGGATTTTTCAGGACAGTGAGGATGGCGGCAGACTGCGGGCCTTTATTGGCGTACCGATCAAGGTCGGCTACAACTGTATCGGTGTCCTTGCCATCTATCGCAGCGAATGGCACAAGGGGATCAGTTTCCGCTCGGATGTCCGGCTCCTCCAGATGGTCGCCAATCTTGTCGGCCAGGTCGTCAACCTCCATCAGGGAATAACGGCGGAGAGGAACCGTCTGCTGGCCGACAAGCACCGCCTGCAGAAAGAGCTGCAAAAACGCTACAGTATCGAAAATGTCATCGGCAACAGCCGGGCGATGCAGGCCGTTTTCGCGGATGTACACCAGGTGGCGCCAGGCAAGACGAGCGTGCTGCTGCGGGGGGAGTCTGGTACGGGCAAGGAGGTGATCGCCCGCTCAATCCACCATCTGAGCCCAAGGCGAGACAAGCCCTTCATTTCCCTCAACTGCGCGGCACTGCCGGAAAGCATCCTGGAATCCGAGCTGTTTGGGCACGAACGCGGGGCATTTACCGGAGCGACCCAGGAGCGGAAAGGGCGGTTCGAGCTGGCCGATGGCGGCACACTTTTTCTGGACGAAATTGGGGATATCTCTCCGGCTTTCCAGGCCAAGCTGCTCCGTGTCCTCCAGGAGAGGGAATTTGAACGGGTCGGAGGCACCCAGACACGACGGGTAAACGTGCGCATCATCACCGCTACCAACCGCAATCTGGAAGAAGCCGTGAATAAAGGGGATTTCCGTGCCGACCTGTATTTCCGCATCAATGTGGCCACAATATTCCTTCCCCCCCTGCGGGACAGGCGGGAGGATATTCCGGCACTGGTAGACCATTTTCTTGCCCGCTACAACCAGGAAAACCAGCGGAAGCTTTCCATCAGTCCGGAGGCCCTGCAGACCATGCTTGCCTGCTACTGGCCCGGGAACGTCCGTGAGCTGGAAAACTGTGTCGAACGTACCGCCACCATGGTACGGGGCGCGGAAATTCGCAATGTTGACGTGCCCTGCCAGAAAAACCAGTGTTTTTCCATGGCACTGCGGCCTCTGGAAAGCAGCCATCCCATCGTGACGCTTCAGGTCGCCTCGTCTGCCGGCAGGGCAGCCAGCGCAGAACCCGGGGCAGCACTTTCTGGCGGCGTACCGGGCAAACCCGAGGATGATGTTCCCCTGAGCGAGCGGGACCGTCTCGTGGATGCCATGGAGCGCTGTGGGTGGGTGCAGGCCAAGGCGGCGCGCCTGCTCGGCACCACTACCCGGAAACTCAGCTATGCGCTGCAGAAGCACGGCATTGCAGTGAAAAGACTTTGACATCCTCCTCGCCCTGAAGGACGGGGATTCCTTCCTGCCAGCAGCGGCTCTACCCCAGCCATTTCGATTGACCCATTCCCTTATGTGCGGGCCAACTCCCCGGCTCACGCCGGAGAACAGTCTACCCAGGCGAGCCCCACCGTTATTCCTCTTGCGAGGTTATTCTTCGCCGCATTCACGTCGGCATGCGCTTCGTGCCCATAGTGCAGGCGGTAAACCCCCTTTTTCGAACGCGGGAAAACACTTCAGAGTCTTGCTGCCGAAAGGGTTTTTCAGTGCCGGTGCAGGAATTTCACACCCATTTCTGGGGATGGATGGGGACAGTCAAAAAACGGAAGCCTCTCCGGTTTGGCAGGCTCCAAGACATTTCACCACGCCCGCATACGACAGGAAACCGCGGGTCCAATGACGGGGAGGGACGCCACGTATACGGCGGACCTCCGCCCAAAGCACCTCGGCCGGCCTGAAACAGCCTTTGGGGCGTATCCGGCCACCCGGGCTGCAAAAAGCGCAGGGGGATCATGCTGAAACTCCTGGTGGGTGGCTATGGTAACTGTCCGCCGCATTTTCCAGGAAACTGCGAAAGTGCACCTACTTCCAGACACAGCCAGCACATCGGGCAAAAATGGGCGTCCCGGAAGACGGGATGCCGCACAGGCTGGTCAGCTGCTCCGTGCTGCTCGCGTTATCCCCGGCCAACCGGATTGTATGGTTTTTGACAATTTTGGCAGCAACTGCGGAATTTTGCGTCAGCTTCCAGACGCTTTACCCGAAGGAGATTGGTAACTTACTGTTTTATATTGGTTCATCAGCATGGCATACAGCTTGCTTAAGGTACAGCAAGCGTCAGCTTCTCAGGAGCAAGCCGATACATCCGTGAGGCGCGCCGTTATCCATCGTTTATACAGGTTGCGTATGGAGGATTGCGCCCATGGAAGGTCAGGTAGTTTCTCTTGCAAGTATTCCCACACCAAACAACGGGAAGAATCTGGAAGAAATCATGCAGCAGAAGGCGGAACACCAGGGGTGTGGCACCCAGGGCGGTTCCGGGAAGGCAAGCTGCGGGAGTGGTGCCGGGCAGGGTGACCTTGCGCCGGAGATCTGGGAGAAGGTCAAGAACCACCCCTGCTACAGTGAAGAAGCGCACCACCATTACGCCCGCATGCATGTGGCGGTAGCGCCTGCATGCAACATCCAGTGCAATTACTGTAACCGCAAATACGACTGTGCCAACGAAAGCCGGCCGGGAGTGGTCAGCGAGAAGCTGACACCGGAACAGGCCGCGAAAAAGGTGCTGGCCGTGGCATCCACCATTCCCCAGATGACGGTGCTGGGCATCGCCGGACCTGGCGATCCCCTGGCCAATCCTGAAAAAACATTCAGGACGTTTGAGCTGATTTCGCAGACGGCTCCCGACATCAAGCTCTGCCTTTCCACCAATGGGCTGGCACTGCCAGACCATGTCGATACCATTGCGAAATACAACGTGGATCACGTCACCATCACCATCAACATGGTGGATGCCGATATCGGTGCGGAGATCTATCCCTGGATCTATTACAAAAACAGGCGCTACAAGGGTCGTGAGGCAGCGCAGATCCTTACGGACCGGCAGCTGCAGGGTCTGGAGATGCTGACCGAACGCGGCATTCTGTGCAAGGTCAATTCGGTCATGATTCCTGGAATCAATGATGACCATCTGGTCGAGGTCAACCGTGCGGTGAAGAGCCGTGGAGCCTTCCTCCACAACATTATGCCCCTGATTTCTGCACCTGAGCATGGCACGGTTTTTGGGCTGAACGGCCAGCGTGGACCATCGGCCCAGGAGCTGAAAGCCCTGCAGGACCGCTGTGAGGGAGAAATGAACATGATGCGCCACTGCCGGCAATGCCGTGCAGATGCTGTGGGCCTCCTCGGAGAGGACCGGTCCGCAGAGTTCACGACCGAAGCAGTCATGGCCATGGATGTGCAGTACGACATGGAATCGCGCAAGGCCTATCAGGCGCTGGTGGAGCAGGAGCGGGAAGCGACGGCTGCAGCAAAGCGGGCCGAGCTGGAAAATCTTGCAGGCGAGTATTCGGACGTCAAAATCCTGATCGCGGTTGCCACCAAGGGAAGTGGCCGGGTCAATGAACATTTTGGCCATGCCTCTGAATTCCAGATCTATGAGGCCAGCTCTGAGGGCGCAAAATTTGTGGGCCACCGCAGGGTAGACCTGTATTGCCAGGGTGGGTTTGGTGACGAGGAGGCACTGGAAACAGTTGTCATCCGTGCCATCAATGACTGTACGGCGGTTTTTGTGGCAAAAATTGGCGGCTGTCCAAAATCGGCACTGGAAGCGGCGGGCATTGATGCCGTAGACCGTTATGCCTTTGAGTACATAGAGCAGTCCGTGATTGCCTATTACCGGGAATATCTGGACATGATCCGGAATGGTGATCTGGTGCACAACCAGCGGGGGGATGCACAGATTCGTCAGGGTGCGTATACCGCAGCCTGAAAATCGGCGGGGGATGCCTTGTGCTCCCCCATTTTTATCGGAAAAGGAGTCAAAAAGATGACTTATAAAATTGTGGCATCACAGTGCACCGGGTGTTCGGCGTGTGAACCGGAGTGTCCAAACCAGGCAATCTCGGAGAAAAATGGCACATTCATTATTGATCCGGTCAAATGCACGGAGTGCATCGGATTTTTTGATGAGCCGCAGTGTGTTGCCGTATGTCCCGTGGACGATACCTGCGTAATTGACGGTGCGTATCCACGCTATAGCGCCTAGGAGGGCAGCATCATGAAAGTCACCCTTACGCCCAAGGCAGAGCGTTTTATCCAGCGCATGATCGTTTTCGGTGGTGGTGGGAGTGGAAGCTATTTCCGGCTGTCGGTAAAACCGGGGGGATGCTCCGGACTGTCGTATGATTTCCATATCGTGGAGCAGCCGGAGGAAGAGGATGTTGCGGTCAGCAGCAATGGGATTTCCGTTCTGCTGGAGAAAGACAGTGCCGCTCTTCTGGATGGCCTTATTGTGGACTGCGAAGACAATCTCATGAATACGGGCCTGATATTTACCAATCCCAATGCGGCTGCCAGTTGTGGCTGTGGGACGTCTTTTTCGGCAAAAGAATAAAGGTGTTCATCCCGCCGTTCCGGGCGGGAAATCTGTCTGTGCAGTGGTGTTTTCCGCTGGCTGGTCCTGCTGATTGATCACGGGTGCCCCTGCCAGCTGGCGTCAGAAATGGTGTGGAGTGGGTAAATGGCAGATATCTGGGATGACGAATGGTTGCACCGGCGCTACTACGATGGCCTTGTTCCTGAGGCTGCAGAGCGCCACCTGCATCTGGCTGCCCGTTCCTATGCGGATGATGCGGTAGCTGAGCGGTATCTCAAGGAAGCCATTGAAATTGCTCCGGAGCATGTTGCCGTCCATCTCGGCCTCTACAAATTCTATTTTTACAAGGGCCGGCTCCGGGAGGCTTTGGATGTGGCCCTTGCCTGTCTCAGGCTAAGCGCAAAATCTCTCAATCTGGACAGTGACTGGGAGAACGTGCAGGGAACACAGGCGGAGTTTGGCTGCTTTGATGCGTCCCAGGCCCGTTTTTACATGTTTGTGCTCAAGGCGTATGGATATCTGCTTCTTCGTCTGGGTGATATTGCCGGGGGAGAAAAGGTTCTGGCCAAGCTGCTGGAATTGGATCCCTCAGACAGGATCCAGGCAAAAATCCTGCTGGAAGTCCTGCAGAAGAAGGACGATGACGATGACGACGAATGACCCAAATGAAGCCATTGACTGGCAGGGTAAACCCGTCTCCTGTGAAACCTGCCAGGAAAGGAATATGGAAACCGTCAGATGCCAGACCCTGCGTGCCTGTGTCCATGACCGTTATGCCCTGAGGGTGGACCGGTTTTTTCGCTGGAATCCGCACCTGGCAGACAGCTTTCTGCAGCATCCCTATTTCGAGGTTAGGGCCTGCGCGGCACGTTATGCAGATCTCTTCCATCTGCCAGCCATGGTAGAGGATGAAGATGAAACTGTCCGGTGGGCTGTGGCACAGCGGCTGCCCCAGCGATATCTGTTACGCATGATCCATGATCCGCACCGTGAGGTACGTATCCGGATTGCGATGCGCCTCGAAGAGCGCTATCTGGCGGCGATGGTGTCCGATGAAGACTACTCCGTACGTCTTCATGTGGCCAGGCGTCTGCCCATCGGTCTGCTGCCCATCATGCGGAGTGACCCGGATGTGGAAGTCCGTCGTGTGGTTGCGCAGCGCATCGGCCTGGAAGGACTGTTCAGCATGATCCACGACACGGATGCGCAGGTAAGGCTGGCCGTTGCCGAAAGGATCCCCGTTTCCATGCTGCAGTCGCTCGCGACCGATCCAGACTGGCGTATCCGCCATGCTGTTGCTGCCCGGGCAAACATCAAAAATCTGCAGGTTTTTCTTCAGGATGAGGACGAGCTGGTCCGCTCCTGTGCCAGGGAGCGTCTGGCACAGGACGACTGGAATGGCGACCGGCACAGCGGTGGAGGCTGACTATGGCGGGCATGAGCAGGGACAGCGAAACAGTCGAACTGGATTCTCCACCGGCATTCAATTATGGGGACAGGGTGCGTTCCCGCAAGCACGTCCGGAACGATGGAACATTCCGCGGCGCGGAAATCGGCGAGGTCATAGTCAAAAAAGGGGATGTTGGTTTTATCACCAGCATCGGTACCTTTCTGCAGCAGTTCTACATTTATGGCGTCGATTTTTATGAAAGAGGCCACCTTGTTGGTATGAAAGGCCGTGAACTGGAGCCGATCAATGACAGTTTGCCCGCAGAGGAGAAAATCCCATGATGGATAGGCGTGAACCGCGTTTCGACTGGGGGCTCAGGGTGGTGGTCAGAGAGGACATATTCAATGACGGAACTTTTCCTGGAGAGCCAGAAAACGCCCTTCTCGTGCCGGCAAACTGTGTAGGAGAGATTGTTCGCGTGGGACATCACGAGGAAGTGAACATCCCCGTCTATCTGGTTGAATTCAGCAACGGGCGGGTGATTGGCTGTCTGGAAAATGAAATCTTTCCAATGGGGGAAAACCGGCCATGAAAACTCCACGGACCGTCTATCTTGACAGCAATGCCACCACGGCAATGGCTCCTCTGGCCCTGGATGCGATGCTTCCTTTTCTGACCACGGACTATGCCAATCCTTCCAGCAGTTCGCTGGCGGGAAGGCACGCGAGGAATGCGGTTGAAAAGGCCCGTACCGCCGTTTCCCAGTTTCTGGGCGCGAAACCGGCAGAGCTGGTGTTTACCAGCGGGGCAACGGAAAGCAACCACACGGCCATACTGGCCGCCCTGTCCATTTCCAGGGGGAAGCGCCATCTGGTCACAAGCCAGGTCGAACATCCCTCGATCCTGCTGCTCTGCCAGCATCTGGAACGTTTGGGAATAGAGGTTTCCTATCTGCCTGTCGACGCCGAAGGGCGTCTTGATCTGGACAGCTTGCGTACCTTGCTGCGCGAGGATACCGCCCTGGTTTCCCTGATGTGGGCGAATAACGAAACCGGGGTCCTCTTCCCCATCCAGGAAGCTGCGGCCATTGCCCATGAAGCCGGTGCCCTTTTCCACTGTGATGCAACCCAGGCGGTAGGCAAGGCAGTGATGGGCTTTGCTGCGTCTGGTGTGGACTTTCTCTCCTGCTCCGCCCACAAGATCCACGGACCCAAAGGAGTAGGTGCACTGTGCGTGCGCAAGGGGATAGAGCTGCCACCGCTTTTCCATGGCCACCAGGAACGGGGGCGACGCGGTGGAACCGAAAATGTTGCGGCCATCGCCGGGTTTGGCGCGGCCGTGGGACTGCTCGCAAACGTACAGGATGAAATTTGCCATCTCGTCCGCCTGCGGGACCAGTTTGAAAATGGACTGATGGCCATCATGCCCTGTGCGCGAATTCATGGCCAGGCTGCGCAAAGGCTGCCCAATACCAGCAATATCGGCTTTCTTGCCCTGGATGGGGAGGAACTGCTCTACCGGCTGGAACAGGAGGGCATCACTGCTGCCCTGGGGGCTGCATGTGCGGCAGGAGGCAGCAAGCCGTCCCATGTGCTCACGGCAATGGGATTTTCCGAGACGGCAATCCTGTCCTCCGTCCGCTTTTCCTTCAGCCGCCTGAACCATGCCGAGGAGGTGGAATATCTCCTGCGGAGTCTGGGTGGAATACTGCTGGACATGATGGAGATGCCCCTTTCTTCTGCGGCAGGTTCGAATCTGGCCGTTTCCTGTATGACATGAGGTGAATGCATGAAAGTCATGATTCGTAAAAACGCTGCGGGTGAACTGAGCGCCTACGTAGCCAAGAAGGATCTGGAGGAACCCATTACCGAAATCGAGAACCCTGGATTATGGGGTGGCATGGTGACCCTGGCGAATGGATGGCGTCTTGCCCTTCCAGAAATGCCTGAGGATACCCGTTTGCCCATTACAGTAGAGGCACGCCGGCTGGGGGAATGATGCCATGGGAATCACGGACGATGATCTGGCTGTACTGGTGCAGATGGGAGAAAGAATCTGTTCGGGTGAAGGGGCCCTGTTACCCGAACTGCGCACGCGGTTCCCCGGGATGGTGCTGAGCCAGTGTCTGGCCAATGATGTCGTTGAGGAGCCATTCCAGCCAGGAAAATATTTCGACCTGCATTTGCTGGATACGAGCAGCCACTGCTGGAAAATCACCGGCGACCGGGAAGCTGCGGCCGGTATCCTGCTCGCGTTGCACGGGAAACCATCATGAGCACCGAAATGGAAATTCCTCTTTCTGACCCCGATATCAGCCTCCAGGAACTGGCGGCAGTGGAAGCGGTGCTGCGCTCTCCACATCTGAGTGCCGGATCTGGGGTCGCCGAATTTGAAGCGGAGTTTGCCCAATATATCGGGCGCCGCTATGCCCTTGCTGTTGCCAGTCCTACCGCGGCACTGATGCTTTGCCTCAAGGCCTATGAACTGGTGCCAGGTGATGAGGTCATTCTGTCTCCCTACAGCTGGTGGCAGATAGGCCATGCCCTGGCGTGGTACGGAGTACGGCCGGTATTTGCAGACATTGATTACTATTCCGGGACCATTTCACCCAAAAATGCAGAAAGCCGTATTACCGGCCGCAGCCGTGCAATCCTGGCTGGAAATACCAAGGGCCATCCGGCGTTCTGGGATGAGTTGCGGGCTGTCGCCAGCGCAAATGGGCTCGTTTTGCTGGAAGATTCGACAGAGGCCATTGGCTCGGAATATGAGGGGAAACTGGTCGGAAATTTCGGGGATGCAGCCATTTTCGCCTTCGCCCAGCCGTCTGCGCTGCTGTGTGGCGAAGGGGCGATGATTGTTACCGACGATACGGCAGTTTACAGCCGCATCCGGCAGTTCCGCGGACGTGGAATCGGGGATCGTGGCTCCGTGGCCGCAGCTACGCGTCCGCCACTGCAGGTGGAAATGAGCGACATGCAGGCGGCACTTGGACGTGTCCAGCTGCAGCGCCTGGATGGAATTCTTGAACGCCGGCACATGGTGGAATCGATGTATTTTGAATACATGAAATCCTTCGAGGGCATCAAGGATCCCTACCATGGTCCCTACGCTACGGAGGTCCACTGGTTTGTATATGAAGTCCATCTGGGGACCCGGTTCAGCCGCAGCAGCCGGGATGCCATCGTAAACGATTTGAGAGCCCAGGGGATTGAGGCTGCGGCCTACTGTATCCCCATGCACAACCAGTTCTATTACCGGGAAAATGGCGGTGGAAACTGCCCGACTGCCGTGCGTGTTTCTGACCGTACCCTGATTCTGCCTTTCCATCCACGCCTGACGGAAGAGGAAATTTCTTTCATTATCGAAACGCTGAAAGACGCCTCGGTCAACGTCGGTGCGGGGAGCGCCATCTACCTGTAAACCCCTTGTTTTTTATCTGAAAAGGAGAAATGTCATGCCCACCGTTACCGTCCGTCCCAGCGGAAAAACCGTTGATATGCCTGCTGGTACAACTCTGGCCGCCGCCATTACTGCCACGGGTGAACCCATGGTTCTGAAATGTGAAGGAAAGGGGGAGTGCGAAAGCTGTCACGTTTTTGTGCAGGAAGGACGCAAGAGTCTTTCGAAAATCCAGCGCCAGGAAAACGAGCGGCTGGACAGCATTGTTGGCGTGGGCAGCAAGTCCAGGCTGGCCTGTCAGGCCCATCTTGGTGAGGAGGATGTGGTGGTCGAGCTGCTGGGTTTTGCTTCCGGCTTATAGGGAGGAGCATCAGAATGGATTCGAACGTGACCGTTATTCATACCCGTTTTGCCAATGATGGTAGCGTGCGGGAGATAGGCGCCTGTCCGGTGGGGATATCGCTGCAGGACTGGTTCAACGCCCTGAGCCGCTATCCGGACAAGTCCTACCAGGCGCTTTCCGGAGGCCGGGGAATTTTCCAGATTGATGCCGGTGCCCTCGGGGTGATTGAGGACCGCCTCAAGAAACCTGCTGGCTGAACAAGGAGCGAAACATGGACAGGGATCTGATGGAAATTGTTCAGGGATTGCATGCCGGTACGGTAATTCCGTACCTGGGAGCAGGGCTCCTGCCCGAAGCGGGGAGTTCTTTCCCGAGTACGCTCCAGGATATGGCGGAAATCCTGAGCGGACAGGTCACGGTACCCCACAGGATCCGGCGGAATCTCACCGGGGCTGCGCAGTATATTGAAAATTTCAAGCACCGCAAGACCCTTGTCCATCTGATGGATGCCGCTTTCTCAGGGCCGGTGGCCATCTACCCCGTGCAGCGCCGGCTGGCAGAAATGCGGCTCCCGCTCATCGTGCATCTGTGGTATGACGATAGCATGGCCCAGGCGCTCTCGGATGCGAAGGCATCCTGGGGGCGCATCCAGGGCCTGAGCCAGAGTGAGCACTTTGGCCAGTGGACAGGATTCTGGACAGGCAAGGGCCAGGCGGCCACAGAGACGGAAGCGGGGGATTGGGAAACGGTACTCTACGAACCATGGGGTGCCCGCAGTCCTGCCAGCAACTATCTTGTATCCGACAGCGATTTTGTTGAAGTGCTCACGGAAATTGATATCCAGACTCCTATTCCGCAAATCATCCAGGACATCCGGAAGGACAGGAATTTCCTCTTTCTGGGCTGCCATTTTGATGACCAGCTCCAGCGAACCTTTGCACGGCAGATCATGAAGCGGTCCTCAGGCCGGCATTGGGTGCTGGCCGACTGGCCCATGACCCGCAATGAGCGGCGCTTTGTCGAAGAGCAGAATATCCATGTGCTGCAGCTGCCGGCTGGATCCCTATTTGCGGAAATTTCGGCCGAGACGGTCCTGGCAGGGTAGAGCACATACCAGGGTCAGAGATGCTGTGGAGTAAAACCAGTGCTTACGCCCTGCAGGCTCTGCTCTACATTGCTGCCCAGCCGGAGGATGTCTACGTAAGGGCCTGCGATATGGAGGCATGTCTCCGCGATGTGCCTTTTCCCTATCTGGCAAAAATACTGCGCGGGCTGGCAGCGGATGGCCTGCTGCTTTCCCAGAAGGGCAAAGGTGGAGGGTTTCTTCTGGCTCCCTCTGCCCGAAATGGGGGTATTCTGGAAATCATCCGCTGCCTTGATGGTGCAGGCTACGGGGAAGGGTGTGTCCTTGGACTGGCAAAATGTGCGGATGACAGCGCCTGTCCCGTCCACCACGAATGGACACCGATCAAAAAGCGGCTGGTAGATTTCTTGGGTTCACAGACCCTTGGTGAAATCGCCCGGCAGATACGGGGAAACAGGCCCGATTTGGCCGCCGTGCAGAAACTGTCTGCTGCAGTGGAAGCGCAACCGCCCGCCGGGGGGCGTTCTTCCTGAAACCAGGGCTGTTCAAAAGCGCTATTCCTCCCCTACCCCTGAAACAGTACCTTCCAGCCTGCGAGGGTGCGCACCCTGAACCGGCGACCATGGTCTCCACAAGGATCCTGCCCATGTCCTAAAGCTGGCGGGGGCCAGTCCGGGATGCTGGTACCCCCAACAGCACCCATGTATCTGTGTGGTAGCGTGACCCGAGCGTACCGTGCGCGGTTTTTTTCCGAAACGGGCCCTTCTGGAGTCTCACACCGTGGTTCTATCCGGAGCCATCCCTGTTAGGAGGGTTGGCCGGTTTCCAGATGTTTCGCTGCAGAAATGTGGTTCCTGCCTCTGGCAGCCGGGATCCATCCGGACTTGCAGAGGCCAGAGCGTGTACTACTCTGGAGAGAGGCCGTGGAGTGGTTACAGACAAGGGGATTGGCTGCCAGAAAAAAGGGGGTGAGGATGAACGGATACGGCAGAAAATGGTGGTTGCACGCGGTGCTGGGAATGGCCATGGCTGCAGCGCTTGGCGGGTGCGTCGTTGCTCCCGTCGGACCCGGGCCGGCCATAGTGGCTGGGCCTCCTCCTCCGGAGCCGGTTTTTGTCGTTCCCCCCCGCCCGGCCCTGGGGATGGTCTGGATTCCAGGGAAATGGATGTGGCGGGGGAGATGGATCTGGGGAGATGGATACTGGACCCATCCACCCCATCCCTACCGCTCGTGGTCGCCAGGACACTGGCAGCACCAGGGAGGCCAGTGGTTCCGGAGACGGGGACACTGGCGTTAGGCAGGAAGCCCGGGAGCGGGATCTCCGGCTACCGGGGTCACCTGTCCGTCCCGCAGTCCGGCGCCTTTTTCTCCTGATGCTGGCCATGCATGGTCTACAGTGGTCTCTACGTGTGCAGGCAGGCCAAGGAAAGCAAGGAACCGGCGGATGGTCAGGGACTGGTACTCCGGTTTGGGGGAGGCAAGATACAGGGTCCAGAGCAGGCCTTCTGTCCCCGGAAAACACCGTGCGACGAGCCGCCAGTCCTGGCGGTACTGAAGGGCTGCGGAGGTGATGAAGCCTGGTCCGAGGCCTGCCGAAACCGCCGTTCCGACTGCCTCCACACCCGTTACCTCAATAGACTGCCGGGGATTGAGGCCCTGGCGGGAAAATTCCTGCTCCACGGCACGGCGGATACCGGAATGGCTCTCCCGCCAGACCATGGGGTAGGGGAGCAGGTCGTCCAGCTTCAGGGATTCCCGTTCAAGGAGCGGGTGGTTTTCAGGGAATACGACCAGGATTTCGTCCCGCATCCAGGGAGAAACGCTGTAGTGGGCGGGAAGCCGCTCCAGATCCAGTTCTCCTTCCAGAAAAAAGAGATCCCAGTCGGCAACGGAAATTTCTGCCCAGTCGATGACTCCTCCCTTGAGATGGAGGTCAATGCCGGCATGGGCCTGGCGGAATTCCACCAGATAGCGGGGAAGGAAATAGCCGGCCAGGGTGTTGGTTGCGGCAATGCGCAGTATGCCTTCCTGCAGCCGCTGCCGCCTCTGGAGCATGTCGCCGAAATCCCGGGTGACCTCCCTAAGTCGGCGTGCCGTATCCAGACAGGCCTCTCCTGCTACAGTCAGGCGGACCCCCCGGCCCGTGGGGATGTACAGGGGTTCTCCCACCTGTCTGGCCAGCTTCTGCAGCCTTTCGGTAATGGCCGGCTGGCTGCGGTGGAGTTGCCTGGCGGCCGCGCCGATGCCGCCGGTTTCAGCGACGGTGAGAAATGTATGTAGCAGTTCGGCATCCATGGGCATCGGTATTTCCTATGATGATTATCATTATAACCGATTTGATTTATGGATGCGTACTTTCTACTCTCCTGCCCTGTCTGGGGGAATCTGGCAGGGAAAGGGGAAAGTGCTCGCAAATCGTGATCCTGGTCCGGCTGCAGGGAAGGGTGCCGGTCTTGAGGCGTTCCTGCTGCTGGGCACCATCGGCGTCGGCCATTTCCTGGTGCTGTTCAATACGGGTGCCTACCTGCCGATGATTCCCCGGGTAGCGGGCAGTCTGGGAGTCAACCCTGCCTATGTGGACTGGACCCAGGACGATTTTTTCTGGGCTATGGCCTTTGCCTTTCCCCTGGCCTCCTGGTATTCAGGCCTGTTGGGAGAAAGGCGGGGACTGCTGCTGGCTTTCCTGGGTTTTGCCGGAGCGTCGGCGGTGGCAGCAGATACGGCCGGATATGGCTGGTTTCTGGCTGCACGAATTGCACAGGGTCTGACCGGCGGGATGACACTGCCGCTGTCACTGCCGGTGATCCTCCGGCACTATTCCCCTGCACGGAAAAACATCGGCCTGACCCTCTGGGGGGCAGCCTCCGTCGCACCGTTTTCGCTGGGCCCGGCGGTTGGGGGGTGGATGGGCGATTTTCCGGGATGGCGCTGGCTGTTCCGCCTCAATGTCCCTGTGGCCATGGTGGTGGCAGTGTCCCTCGCCCTCCTGCTGCGGGAGCAGAAACCCCGGCCAGATGCAGTTCCGCGGCCCCGCCTGGATGTCCTGGGACTGCTGCTGCTGGTGTTCGGGGTGGGTGCATGGCAGTCGGCCCTTAATCTCGGCACCATGCGGGACTGGCTGCATTCTCCGACCATCACGGCACTTCTGGTGGGAGGAACCGCAGGTATCCTTTACTTTGGCGTCTGCTCCTGGAACAGGCCCGGTTCCTTTCTTGCCCTGGATCTGCTGCGACGGCGGAATTTTGCCGTGGCCGCTTCCGGACTGTTCCTCGCGGCACTGTGCTTTCAGGGTACCCTGGCCCTTTACGTTGTGCAGTTCCAGCTGTCCTTTGGCTATACGGCTTTTCTGGTTGGCCTGTCCCTGCTGCCCATGGCGGTCCTGTCCAAGGTCGGGTCCATGCTCACCCACCACTATCTCCAGCGACTGGATCCACGTTTTCTCGGGGTGCCTGCCCTGCTGGGATTTGCCTTTGGCAGTTTCTGGATTGCCTCCTGCAGCCGGCAGCCCTCGCCAGATGCCCTGTTTTGGCCCCCCCTGCTGCTGGGGGCTTTCCTGGGCACACTGTTCCCACCGTTCGTGACCATTGGCCTGGCAGGGCTGGAAAAGCCCATGGAAATGCGTGGGGCCGCCTTCCTGAATTTTTTGCGCAGCACAGGCCAGGCCATGGGCATCCCCCTGGTTGCAGCCTTCTGGGAGCGGCGGAACGTGCTGCACCACCATTTTCTGGTGGAGGATGGGGCACAGGCAGCCACGCAGTTCCAGCTGGCCCAGAGGGGGCTGGAAAGCAGTACCGGGATGGCTCCTCCCGCAGCCAGGCTCGTTCTCGCACGGAGCATCAGCTATCATGCAGCCCTCCTGTCTTTCAGCGAGGTATTCTGGTGTGCGGGCTGGGCATGTTCTGCTCTTTGCCTGCTGCTTCTGCTGGCACGGCCTGAAAAGGCCCAGGTAGCCCGGAAGGACACCCGCAGCCAGCAGTCCCTGGAGGAGCTGGTGGAACCATGAGGAAAGGTTTCCCGGTCCTGTGGCCGTTTCCGTCCGGAAAACGGCGGTTTCTTCCCTACCCCTGGATTTCCTTTCTGGCCGTGGTCCTGCTTCTGGACGGTTGTGCCCGTCTTCCCCACCTTCTGCCGCAGGCTGTCCCTTCGGACCGCACGGGGATGGCCAAAACCCTGGCGCTGGAACAGGGAAGGGCAATGACGATGTCTGGCGTCTGGCCTGGGCGGGACTGGTGGAAGGCCGCTGGTCTTCACGGTCTGGATCTCCTGATGCACAAGGCCCTCCTTGGGAGCCCAGGCCTCCGGGAGGCGGGCGCGCGGATTCTTGCTGCCAGTGCGGCCGCCGGCCAGGCAGATGCCCGGCTGTTTCCCCATTTTCATGCGCAGGCCGACCTGACCGAACAGTATTTCTCGCGGCAGGGTCTGCATACGGCGGCCAACGGTACGGAAAACCTGTATGGGGAACTGGATCCCCTGGTCGTCCACTACCATATGGATCTCTGGGGGCAGGACCGGTACCGGCTGCGGGCGGCCCTGGCGTCCTGGCAGGTCGCCAGGGCGGACCACGCCGAAGCCCGCCTGCTGCTGTCCCGGGATGTGGCCATGCATTATTTCGCGCTGCTCGGTGACGCACAGCAGCTGCGGCAGGAGGTACGCCGGGAGGAGCTGGAAAGGTCACTCTGGCAGATTGAGCAGATCCGCCTGGATTCTGGCATTGCCTCAGCCCACAACAGCTATGCCCGGGAAGAGGCCGTAATGGAAAGCCGGCAGGAAGTGGCTGCCCTGCGGGAATCGGTTGCCTGTGAACGCCACATTCTGGCCCGTCTGGTGGGACAGGGACCAGACTGGGGGGAGCGGATTTCTGCCGCCCGCTGGAGCCCCCCCGCCCGGATGGCCCTTCCTTTGGATCTTCCCCTGCGTCTAGTGCTGCACCGGCCCGATATTGCAGCGGCCCGGTGGGAGATGGAATCCGCAGCAGCACGCGTGGGGGCCGCCAGGGCGGCTTTCTATCCGGACGTAAACCTGGCACTCTTTTCTGGCTGGAACAGCATCCATCTTGGAGACCTTTTCAGTCCAGGCAATCTGGCACATGCCGTGGGTCCGGAGATTACGCTTCCCATTTTCGAGGGGCATGCACTGCGTTCACGGCTGAAGGCACAGAATGCCCGCTACCAGGCAGCCGGGGACCATTATCGCAGGGTGTTGCTGCGGGCCGTACAGCAGGTGGCCAATGCCCTCAGCCGGTGGCAGGAGGTAAACCGGCAGCTGAGGGCACAGGAGCGGTCGGCTGCCGCTGCGAACCATATGGCCCATCTGGCTGTTACTGCCTACGACAGCGGAATCCGCAGCAGGCTGGCACCGCTGCGGTCCCAGGCCACCATTGCGAGGATCGGGCAACATCTGGCAGTCCTGCAGGCGGCAGACGCAGAGGCGTGGGCCGGTCTTGAAACCGATCTGGGGGGGGGCTATGTCTTGCCAGAGCAGAACCATCCGAAACAGGAGAGGAAATAACCGTGACCAGGCCAGTCTGCCCGAATGCCAGCCCATGGGATTTCCCCCCGTTTTCCCCGGAGAAACAGCGCAGGCGTCTGCTCCTGCTCATTGCGTTCCCCGTGCTTCTGGCTGTTCTGGCCTGGGCCGTCTGGTGGTGGTACGAGGGCCGTCTGGTCGTGACGACCAGCGATGCCTATGTTCAGGGCAACATCATTCCTGTCCAGAACCTGACCCTGGGGACGCTGCACAGGGTTCTTGCAGAGGACACGGAATACGTCCGTGCCGGCCAGGTGCTTGCCGAACTGCAGGGCAGCCGGGCCCGGCTGCGGCTGCGGCACAGGGAGGCGACCCTGGGAGCTGTGGTGCGCGGGGTCCGCAGGGATTTTGCCCGTGTCCTCCAGCTACACTATGCGGAAGCGGCACAGGAGGCACGGCTGCAGAAACTTGCAATGGACCTCCGGCATTACCGGAAATCCCTGCCTGGTGGTGCCATCCCACTTCTCCGGGTGGTGAATACCCGCCAGAACCTCCGTGCGGCCCGCGCTGAAATGGCTGCGACCCGGGCCGCCATGCAGGCCGCCGCATCCCTGGTTTCTGGAACGACGGTCGCTGGGAATCCACTGGTGCGCAGGGCTGCGGCGGCACTGGAAAATGCTGATATCCGGTGGCAGCGGCGCCTCATCCGTGCACCTGTGGCAGGCTACCTGACCCGGAGAACCGCTGATCCGGGACTTGTCGTGCATCCTGGGGAAAATCTGTTTTCCATCGTCCCCCTGGGGCATCTCTGGGTTGTCGCCAATGTCCGGGAAACAGACATGGCACAGGTCCGTCCAGGGCAGCCGGTCACGCTGACCAGTGACTATTATGGTAGCCGGGTCTGCTACCATGGCGTGGTGGAGGGACTCACCCCGGGTGCCGGGAGTGCCTTCAGCATACTTCCGCCAGAGAACTCCACGGGCAACTACATCCACATTGTGGAGCGGGTTCCGGTACGAATCTCTCTCCCGCGGCGGGAACTGCAGGTCCATCCGCTACGCCCGGGTCTCTCCATGGTTGTGCATATCCGGTTGCGGCCATCCGGCCGCTCCGTACTCCAGCCACTTACGGCCACCCCGGTACGGGACTATGTCACGGAAATCCATATCCGTGAGCTCAGGAAAGCCGAGAAGCTGGCGGCAGGAATCATCCGTGCCAACTCCTGACTACAGGCTACACTTCTGCCGTTTCTGGCGCGTACGGCTCCCCGTGAAACCGGCTCTTTCAGTCCAGCCATGGTACCCCTTGCGCTGGTTTCGGCTTCGGCAGCATCCGTCTACCGGCGCGGGGCCTCCAACCCCCCATGTTTGTCTGCCACGTGCTGAACCACCCAGAACAGGCGGGTGGTGGACGGCTTGGGTACTTGTTCTGGGACTGCCATTCCATGCCGTTGCTGAAGCGGTATCCGGACAGGACAGAGAGCCATATGTAAGCTGCGAGTCCGTCGCAGGCCTTTCTGGGCGCAGGCTGGCAAGACCGCCAGTCATGTCCGGCATTCTCCACCCTCTATGCCATGACAGGCATTAAAGGCAGAATGCACAGGTCAAGATGGCTTGAAGCCTTAGCAGCGCAGCATGTCAAGGAAAACTGGTCGGATTCCAAGTGAAAACAGCAGGTTTTAAACCGCTACTGCGGAACGTCACCTTTCGTCAGCTGCAGATATTTGCTGCAGTCATTCACCACGGGAGTTTTACCAGGGCGGCAGATGAGCTTTTCCTCGCACAGCCAACGATTTCTATCCAGATGAAAAAACTGGGGGAAACCGTTGGACTTCCGCTGTTCGAACAGGTGGGCAGGGAGATTCGGCCAACGGGTGCAGGCCAGGATCTTTTTGTGGCCTGCCGGGAATTTTTCGCGATTTTCGAGAATCTGGATACTCAAATCGCTGATCGCAAGGGTTTGCGACGGGGCAAGTTGCGTCTAGGGGTCGTCACCACCGCCAAATATATCGCGCCGGAGCTTCTGGCAGCCTTCGGTCAGCGCTTTCCAGGCATCGAGTTTGCGATGAAAGTGAGCAACCGTGACGAGATCATCACGCGTATCCAGAACAATGAAGACGACCTTTATGTCATGGGCCAGGTTCCCGAGGAGGATGTTAACGTAGAGGCTACCCCCTTTGCCCTTAACCCGCTCACGGTCATGGCCCAGCGTGGCCATCCCCTCGCCCAGAAACCTGCGCCCCTGCCGCTGGCTGCCATAGCCGATGCGCCTTTTCTCATTCGCGAGCCAGGTTCCGGCACACGCCATGCCTATCTCCGGCTCTTTGGGGAGAATCGTCTCAGGCCAAACGTGATTATGGAGCTGGGTAGCAACGAAGCCATCAAGCATGCCATTGCCAGTGGACTGGGGATTTCCATTCTTTCCATTCATTCCCTGGCCCTGGAGGGAACCAGCGGGCCGATTCAGGTTCTGGATGTTGAAGGTTTTCCCATTCTGCGCAAGTGGTATCTGGTTTATCCCCGCGGCAAGCGTCTATCCCTGACGGCGCAGAAATTTCTGGAGTTCTCCATTTCCCAGGAGGATTTTATCACCCGCCGCCTTGTGGACTTGTGGCCCGATCTTTCGAGATACATCTGAAGGATTCCGTATTTTTCCAGCCGCAGATTCTGATGCAACCCTGCGCATGGAAATGGGCAATCAATGATGTATTTAAAAAAATAAATGTGACAGATTGTAATTATCAATTGGAATAAATTCTGTCGTGCTTTTACAGTCTTCCTCAGTTACATCATCTGAGGAGGCAGCTATGAATCCCATACTTTCCACTTCGTGGCTCACGGGTGCATTCCTGGCGCTGATGCCGGCAGGGCTGCTTCTGGCTGCCCTGCCGGGAGTGCGGGCGACCCGCCATTCGGCCCTGGGCACCCGCAATCGGGTACGCTGGGCGGCTATTATCGCACTCGTGGCGGCTTTGGCCGCCGATCTCAGCTTCTTTTTTGGCACGCAGACCAGTCTGGATCTGGTGAAGCTGTTTCTTCCGGGTCTTGGTTTCAGCCTGCCCCTGTCCATTGCTGTCAACGGACTGACCCTGGTCCTGGCGACCCTGGTGTCCTTCGTCATCGTCATGATTGCCCAGTACAGCGTCCAGTATCTGGATGGAGATCCCGAGCAGGCGCGTTTTTCCCGGCTGCTGGCCTTCACCGGTGGATTTTTCCTGCTGGTGGTGATCGCCGGCAATATCGGTCTCTTTACTCTGGGGATCATCGCCACGGGTTTCAGCCTGCACAAGCTGCTCAAGTTTTATGGTGATCGGCCCAAGGCCATCATGGCGGCGCACAAGAAGTCCATTTTTAGCCGGACGGCAGACCTGTTCCTGGTGCTGGCTACTGTCCTCGTCGGTCAGGGTGTAGGAAGTCTGCAGTTTTCTGCCATCCGCCAGTTTGCGGCGCGGGCGGACAGTCTGCCGGTTTCCCTGCAGATAGCGGTCTGGCTGATCGTAGGGGCGGTGATTCTGAAGAGTGCCCACTTCCCTTTCCAGGGCTGGCTGATTCAGGTCATGGAGGCACCTACACCTGTTTCGGCCCTCATGCATGCTGGTGTTGTCTATAGCGGTGCCATCATCGCCCTGCGCACAAGTCCTCTTCTGGTCCGGGAACCCGATGCTTTGCTCTGTCTGGGTGCGGTTGGCCTTCTGACCGTAGTCATCGCTTCCCTGGTCATGACCACCCAGACGGCCATCAAGTCCATGCTGGCCTGGTCCACAACGGCGCAGCTGGGATTCATGTCCCTGGAGTTGGGGCTCGGACTCTTTCCTCTGGCGCTCCTGCACCTGATCGGACACTCACTCTACAAGGCACACGCCTTCCTGTCCTCGGGCAGTGTCACGGACCAGCTTCGGCAGGTTCCGCCGGGGGGGAAGAAAGTTCCTGGCATGGTATCCTGGATAGCCGCGGTCTTTCTCGGAGTGGCCATCTCCGGTGGAGGTTCCTGGGCTTTCGGGGTGAACCCGCTCCGTGATCCCGTCTGGATTGCTTTGGTGGTCATCGTCGCAGTGGCAGTTTCCCAGATTCTGGTCAAAGGGTTCCAGTTTGATGCCCTGGCCGATCGGATTGCGGCCCTGGGGGTCGCTACAGGCATGGGTTTTCTCTACCTCATTCTGCATACCCTCTTTGTGTGGGGTTTTGCGGGTGATCTGGCAAGCCTGGTGGAACCCGTCAGTGGCCCCTACCTGGGTCTTGTGGTGCTGGCGGCGGTCAGCTTCCTGCTCATCAGCTGGCTGCAGGGTCCAGGGCGGGCCCAATTGCCCCGCAGCCTGCAGTTGGCCTTCTTTACGCACCTTTATAACGGCCTGTATGTCGATTACTGGGTGGATCAGTTCTCGCACCGCTTCTGGTCGGAAAAGGTGGGCATCAGGCTCCCCCGTAAAAATCTGGCTCTCGAATCACTGGAGTCTGTGGCCCGTAACCAGGAAGTTTCCATAAATTCAGGAGGTGTCCAATGAGTGCATCAGTCACGGAGTCCCCAGAGCAGCTTTGTGATCGTGTTATTCGCCGGATTGCGCCGGTCTGGCCCCTGGACAGCTTTGTCGCGGTCAATCCCTACTGGGGGTTTGCCGACCAGCCCTTTGCCGAGGTGGCCGCCCAGCTTCAGGGCACGGTCGGGGAGCGGGTCATCATGGATCGGCGCTGGTATGCCGATCTTCTCCAAAATGGCAGACTCGGCATGGCAGATATTCTCAAGGCGGCGGAAAATCTGGGTCTCAGTACAGAGGAAGAGGAATGGAGAGACTATCTCCGGGAACCCTCCGAGCTGCCCATGCGCCTGCCGCGCCTGCCGGAACTGATGGACCGGCGTGGGCATGCCTCGGTCTCTCAGTATGTGGTGGAGCAGATCAGCCATTTCCTTGCGGCCTATTACGATCGCGGGCAATCCCTCTGGCCTTTTCCCAAGGATCCCGGGGCTGGCCTCTTTGGTTCCTGGCGGCAATACACCCTCGGCGACCGCAGTCTCGCACCCATGGGGCTTCGTGGCATCCGGTCGCAGCTGCTCGCACTGCCGCCCCATGGTCCAGAAGCCAGGCTGTGGGCGCTGCGAACCCTGGGGGTTCCCCAGCCCGCAGAAGAGGCCTACCTCCTGGTGCTGCTCAAATCCATCGGTGGCTGGGCCAGCTGGTGCCGCTATCTCCTGTGGCAGGCAGAATTGCTGGGAGGAAGTCATGGGGATCTGGCAGATCTTCTGGCCATCCGTATGGTGTGGGAGGCACTCTTGCGGCAGACAGCCCGCCCTGAGGTTCTGGAACGCTGGCGGAAACAGATCCAGGGCTGGATCGTGGACGACAAAAGTGCGGATCTGGAAGACGCCCGGCGTGGGGAAGTACTGTTGCGGGCATCGGAGATCGCCTACCGGCGCCAGGTAGCCACCAGTATCCGCCGTCATCCAGCCAGAAAAAAGGGTGCTCCAGGGGTACCACCGCAGGTTCAGGCGGCTTTCTGTATCGACGTACGCTCGGAGGTCTATCGCCGCCACCTGGAAGGGGTCATGCCCACCCTCGATACCATTGGTTTCGCGGGCTTCTTCGGCGTGCTACTGGACTATCGCCGGCAGGGAGACCCTGCACCCAGAACCCAGACGCCAGTCTTGCTGAACCCCAGTGTCCACGTAGAAGAGGCGGGGCCTGAACCCATCGTCCAGCGCCGCTTCCGACGTTTGCGCCGGGGGGCGGAATGGAAGCAGTTCAAGCTTTCTGCGGCTTCCTGTTTTTCCTTTGTGGAGACGGCCGGCCTTTCTTACATCGGACGGCTTCTGGCGGACACAATGGGCTGGCACCGGCCCTCCCTGCCACCGGATGAGGCCGGGCTTACGGCGGCGGAGCGGGCCAGCCTCCGGTGTGTCCTTCCCGCGTCCCTGAGCCTGGAGGAACGGGTGGCCATGGCCGAGTTTATCCTCACAGGCCTGGGCCTGAACCGCGGTGTCGCACCCATCGTGCTCCTGGCGGGACATGGCAGTTCCAACACCAACAATCCGCACCGGGCGGGTCTGGATTGTGGCGCCTGTG
This sequence comes from Acidithiobacillus sp., assembly GCA_027365525.1. Taxonomy (GTDB): domain Bacteria; phylum Pseudomonadota; class Gammaproteobacteria; order Acidithiobacillales; family Acidithiobacillaceae; genus Igneacidithiobacillus. Next base: position 10,392 of record DAHXMJ010000013.1, on the reverse strand, counting down.
CCGGGCAAACTGGAGAGGTGAATGCGAAGGCAGCTGCTGGCCTCCTCAATGATCCGCAGGTACGCAAGGCCCTGGTAGAAAAGGGTTGGGATCTGGACCCGAGCTGCTGCTTCCTGCCAGCCCTTCACGACACCACCACCGATCGGGTCGAGATCTTGGGCGGGATGGATGATCCCCGCCTGGATGCAGGACTTCTTGCCCAACTGCGTCAAGCCCTGGAGGAGGCAGCCAGTCTCACCCGGCTGGAAAGGATGTTGCGTCTGGAGCCCGACATGCGGGATCCGGAGGCGGTAGTCCGGAACATGACCTTCCGTGGCCGGGACTGGTCTCAGGTACGTCCGGAATGGGCTCTGGCGGGCAATGCAGCCTTTATCGCCGCCCCCCGTTGGCGCACCCGGGAGATGAATCTTGCTGGGCGTACCTTCCTCCATGATTACGACATGGCCAGGGACCAGGACTTTGCAGTCCTCACACTGATCATGACGGCACCCCTGGTGGTGGCCAACTGGATCAACCTCCAGTACTACGGCTCCATTGTCGATAACCAGCGTCAGGGCTGCGGCAACAAGGTACTCCACAACGTGGTAGGCGGCACTCTTGGCGTACTGGAGGGTAATGGCGGTGATTTGCGCATCGGGCTGTCGGAGCAGTCCCTGCGAGACAGCAGCAGCGGCCTGCAGCACGAACCCCTGCGGCTGTCCGCCTTCATCGAAGCACCTGCGGAAGTCATGGACAGCATCATTGCGGGTAACGATGCTCTTGGCCAGCTGGTAAACAACAGGTGGCTAACAGTCGTTCAAATCGCCCCTGACGGCAGCCTCTTTGAGCGGCGCGCTGCGGGCAACTGGGAGCAGATGTAGTGGGTGTGGACTTGAGGTTTACCCCTCAAGTCCCAGATCACCATGGTAAGGAGCTCTCACTATTTTTCCTGATGCGGAGAGGAAATATCATGACCAGGAATACCGGAAAGGGAATGGCAGACATTCAGCAGAACAGGGAAAGGGATGCTCCCTGCAAGCCATACTCCATGGAATATCTGTCTAGCGTTGTTACCGATCAGCGGAGGCGGCTAATGCAGATACTCTATCCGCCGCTGCAAAGGATAGCGGTTTTGTGCGGCCAACTGGCAATCGATAACGAAGAGGCATTAGCATATCGATCAACACTGGATACTCTCCTGATGGAGGTTTTTTCCACTGTTCCATACGCAAAATACCTGTATGTGATGAATCGGCATGGTGAACAGGTCAGCTCAAGCATGAGTCGCGATGGGCTGGCCGTAGGGCATTTTAGACGGGACAGGTCGGACCGGCCGTATATGCGGGAGGCACTCTCCGTAGCGGGCTTCCTGGACAGGAACCACGAGATCCATTACCAGCAGTGGCCTTATATTGAGGACAATGTCCAGGCAGTAGATTTCCTGCTCTGCGAAGCCTATATCAGCCAAAACGCGCTGCGTCCATCCATGACAGCCGTATATTTCCTGCGTGATCTACAGGGAAATCATATTGGTTTTCTTGGTGCTGATTTCGCACTGCGGGAGCTTCCACCCATTGAAGGAATGTACGAAGAGACCCGCAGATCCAGACACTTCTCGCCAACGGACCAGAGAGAACCGACGCGTCAGCCCAGTCGCCTGGACCGGGAGATTTACACGGTCATAAGTGTCCTGGAGGAACTGATCACCTGCCATGGCGTTTATCATGTCAAAATCCATTTTTCAAGCAGCCAAACGGTTGTATGGCAAATGGACGATCCCTACCGATACCGAATACTCGGAATTGCAGATCTCCTGGATCCCGACAGCTGTCTTGCCTATCCAGGCCATTTGTACCCAGAGAATGCCCTGATCCGGCCAGGGGACATTCGTTTAATTCTGGAGCGAATGGAGGCGTTACGACAGAGTGATAACCCCATCTATCTGCGATCATGCTCCCTGAATATCTTCAATGGGATGGTCGGGACCAGCTTCTCCTCAGACGGATCCCACTATATTCCCCATGAAGATTTTCTCAAGACTGAATGCCCAGACTGAACTGAAATCGTTGATTCAATTCTCACAGCAGCACTACTCCAAATCGGGAGGATGCCAGATGATTTTTGAACCAGATCATAATTTAGCATCCGCATCTTGCTATGCGAACAGATGTATCTCCCTATTAACCCAGCATGGGAAGGAAAAGGTTATGGTGCCACTCCTTGAACAGGCCTTTGCCTGTCAGGTAGTGCATGTGCAGGGGTATGACACAGATCAGCTGGGCACTTTTACCCGCGAGATCCCAAGAATTGATAACCAGATAGGTACCGCGCGAAACAAGGCCAGAATTGGCATGAGGCTTGCTGGGGTATCATTGGGGATAGCCAGTGAGGGAGCTTTTGGACCTGATCCATTTATGGGGATCATGCCATGGAATAGGGAACTCATCGTGCTCATTGATGATGAGGAACAGATAGAGATCGTCGGTGAGGCGCAAGGTCCAGGGAATCACCGGCATCTACTGACCTCTGACTGGTCAGAAGCGCTCAGGTTTGCCGAAACTGCAGGGTTCCCTGAGCAGCGTCTCATTATTCGCCCGGACAATGAATATGACACCAGAATTCAAAAAGATATTTCTGAATTTCATCTGTATGAAAAAGCATTTTTAACCGCAGCCGGCCATTCCAGAAAAGGGCAGGTTTTTATCGAAACAGACGGTCGGGCACACGCAAATCCGTTAAGGATGAAGATGATCTCAAAAGCTGCACAGGATGTTATCAAAAAAATGCAGTCCCGCTGTCCAGCCTGTGGAGTTCCAGGGTTTTCAGTGGTCCAGAGGTTTCCCGGGCTACCATGCATGGACTGTGGCAGACCCACCAGGCTCATCCATGCAGAGCTATCCCTGTGTCAGAAATGCGGAGAGCACAAAAAACAGGAGTTAGTGTACGGAGAGTTGGCCGACCCGATGTACTGTGATTTTTGCAATCCCTGACTGGCTGGGTAATGAAACGGCGGGAGGGGCCATGCAAGTCCCTGCGCATTGCACTATGAAGACCTTCCTGAATCCAGCATATTCGACCTGCAGTGGTATGCATCAACAGGAAATTTGTCCTGCAGCTATTACAAATCAGTGACCTGAGGAGCATGACCATGAAGCGACTAGTCCTTACCCGTCCTGACGATTGGCACGTCCATCTGCGTGACGGGAAAATCATGTGGGACGTACTTCCAGATACCGCTCACCGGTTTGTGCGGGCCATTGTGATGCCAAATCTCACGCCACCTATCACCTCTGTTGAACTCGCACGGATGTATCGTGAACGAATATTGTTTTCGATCCCGCGACTCTCCAGATTTACGCCGCTAATGACACTTTATCTTACGGATAATACTTCTGTGAATGAAGTTCGGCGCGCAAAAAACACGGATTTTATTTATGCTTTCAAATACTACCCTGCTGGATCTACTACAAATTCTGATAGCGGGGTGACTGATCTTCGTCATATAGGTAACGTCCTTGCAGAAATGGAAAAACAGGAAATTCCATTATTGCTCCATGGCGAGGTCGTAGATCGTAATATCGATATTTACGATCGGGAGGCAATATTTATTGACCGCCACCTTTGCTCATTAATAAAAGATTATCCTGGGCTTAAAATTGTTTTTGAGCACATCACAACAAAATATGCCGCTGATTTTGTGTGGGAATCTTCAGACAAAATAGCTTCGACCATCACGGCTCATCACCTTTTGTTGAACCGAAATGATTTGTTTTCTGGTGGAATTAGACCTCACCATTATTGTTTGCCGATCCTTAAAAGGGAAGAGCATAGGGTGGCGCTCGTCAAAGCCGCCACCAGCGGCAACAGGAAATTCTTTTTGGGCACTGATAGTGCTCCCCATTATCAGCAGAACAAAGAGTCTGCTTGTGGTTGTGCCGGAATATATACCGCTCATGCCGCTATCGAGCTTTATGCTGAGGTGTTTGACAAGGCTGGCGCCATCCATAATCTGGAACCATTTGCAAGTTTTAATGGTCCTGATTTTTATGGTCTTCCACGGAATCAGGACTACCTGACTCTAGAAAAACAAATCTGGACAGTTCCAGAATTTTTTTCCGTTGGAGAAGAGCGGGTAATCCCATTTAGGGCTGGAGAAACCGTGGCATGGAAAATAGTAGATAATGAATAAAGCGCGAAAGGTGCTGTCTGCCAGCCACCGTTGTTCTTGCAAAAAGCTGTTACTTGGTAATTTCCGTGCTGCAGACAACTATTTTTGGAAGGATGAATTATGCAGATGAATAAAAAAAGTTCAGTAGTTACAAAAGGAGCACAGAGGTCTCCTAATCGCGCATTGCTTAGAGCGGTGGGATTTACCGATGGTGACTTTACAAAACCTATCGTTGGAATAGCAAATTCCTATAGCACGATAACGCCATGCAATAGTGGAATTAATGGCCTGGCTGTCTCTGCAGAAAAGGTACTCAGAGAAAACGGAGCAATGCCCCAGCTGTTTGGAACGATTACGATCTCTGATGGGATTGCCATGGGAACACCGGGTATGCGTTATTCTCTTGTGTCCCGTGAAGTTATAGCAGATTCGATAGAGACAGTCTGTGGTGGGCAGAGCATGGATGGACTGCTAGCCACAGGTGGGTGTGACAAAAATATGCCGGGAGCAATGATCGCAATTGCCCGCCTGAATATCCCTTCGATCTTTGTGTATGGTGGCACGATCAAGGCTGGCGTTCATAATGGGAGAAATATAACTATCATGAGCGCCTTTGAGGCTGTTGGAAAATATACGGTGCAGGCAATGAGCAAGGATGAATTGCTGGATATAGAACGCCATGCCTGTCCCGGGTCTGGTTCCTGTGGAGGGATGTATACGGCTAACACCATGGCTTCTTTGATTGAAGCTATGGGATTGAGTCTTCCTTATTCATCGACCATGGCTGCAGAAGATGCTGATAAATCTGATAGTGCTGTTCAATCTGCGATCATGCTGATAAATATCATCGAAAAACAGCTCCTACCCAGGAGTATTCTGACGCGTCAGGCATTTGAAAATGCCCTGGCTGTAGCGATGGCCGTCGGAGGATCCACCAATGCCGTTCTCCATTTGCTGGCGATCGCACACGCTGCCGGTGTACCTCTCTCGATTGATGACTTTGAAACCATGCGTCACCGCGTTCCCGTGCTGTGTGACATGAAACCATCAGGTCAATTTGTTACTACTGATCTTCATCAGGCAGGAGGTATCCCTCAGGTTATGAAGATATTGCTTGTAAATGGGGTGTTGCATGGTGATGCCTTGACTGTGACCGGACAAACAGTGGCAGAGAACCTTGAGTCCATACCGGATCATCCCGATAAAAACCAGCAGGTAATCCGGCCATGGGAAAATCCGGTGGCACCTAAAGGACACCTGGCCATTTTAAAGGGGAATCTTGCGCCAGAGGGGGCCGTGGCCAAAATTACAGGATTCATGATCACAAGAATAACGGGTCCCGCGCGTGTTTTTGATTCGGAAGAAGCCTGTATGGAAGCTATTGTGACAAGAAAAATTCTGCCTGGCGATATCATAGTGATCCGTTATGAAGGTCCGAAAGGTGGACCAGGCATGCGCGAGATGCTTTCCCCCACTGCAGCCCTTATCGGGGAAGGCCTTGGTGACAAGGTGGGCCTGATAACCGATGGCCGATTCTCTGGCGCCACTCATGGCATAGTCGTTGGTCATGTTGCTCCTGAAGCAGCTGTTGGGGGTACCATTGGGCAGGTTGCGGAGGGTGATCAAATAACGATAGATATCGAAAACAATCTTCTTCAACTTCATGTTTCACAAGAAGAACTTTCGATGCGGAAAAAGCTGTGGCAACAGCCAAAGGCTAAAGTTACAACGGGTGTGTTGGCAAAATACGCAAAGCTTGTAAATTCCGCCAGTCTTGGTGCAGTGACTGACTGGAATGTGAATTCATGAGTGGGAGAGAGATTTCTGGAAGCCATTTGGCACAGACCAGCGTAGTGCTATAAATAACACTTTACCAACTGTATAGGTGATATATCTGTGATCATTTTTATTTCTCAGAAAGTTGAACAAAACCAGAAAAGTTTCTCTACTAATATTCCCCTGTATAATTCTTTATGACATGCAACTATGGCTCAGTTACCTGCCGTTGATCAGCGTAGTTTTAACAGTACAAAAGCTGATTTGCCAAACAAAAACCGGTTTGAAGCGGGAGAGTAAATATTATGTCTAGAGCCTTATTCCTGAGACTGATTGTTGCATTCTTTGGTTTAATTTTTATTCTTCTCACATTGTGGGCAGGAAACCGTTACAATTTGAGTTTTTCTATAACGCTGGTAATCATGCTCGCTTTTGCGTTGGCCACTTTTTTTGCAGAACTGATCATAGTGATCGATAACCTGGAAAAACGCATCAAACTTTCCTTCCCAGCTATGGAGCTGTCCCTTGCTGAACAGGCTTCAGTGAACGAGACGCTTAGCATCTATAATAGACTGAAGAAAAAGCACTCGGTAGTATCTACCAGAATCGCGCTACTGGAATTTGATAATATCCACAAAATGCTGGAATGCGCGGAACGTGGTTCCGACTATGTCTTTCATGACATATATCTGGCATCGTTGGTACTCCTTGGGGCTCTAGAACCAGGCCAAACGTTCAAGGTGGTGAGCAATCTCTCAAGGAAGTTTTATTGGAAAACAGGGAAGCATGGATCGGAGCATTCCGAACTGAATTTTCATCAGGCTCGCCGTGGGGTTATAATTGAGAGAATTTTTGTTTTAAATAAAAAAAATGACCTAATTGATCTTGCAGAAATAATTGAAGAGCAGATGCGGGCCGGAATCTTGGTCTACTACATCTTCAGGGAAGCCATAGAAAACATTTTACCTTATGCCAGCTTTGCGATCTCAGAAGATCTTTCCACTGGAATTGTCTCTCATAGGGAGGATATATTGGGAAAGGTTACAGTAACAACAAACAGCGAGCTAATTATTGATTTGGCAACTAGATTTGAAGAGATAAAGTCGATTTCTAACGTTCTTTCTGTTTCTGGTGGTTAATGGTTTTCTGATAACACATGAGGTTGTTTTGGAAGCTTTGTACAACCTGAATTTGTAGAGTGCTAGGAGGCTGGCATGGCGGTTCAGATGACATTTGCCGAAGGTATGGAGCTGCCGCGTCGACACAAGGGAACCAGGTGAGAACATTTTCTCTGGGAGATGGCACCAAGTGGCGCTGTGGCAGGCCGCTGGCGGACCTTGTCGCTCCTTACTATCCGAAATCCGCGGCGCGTGGCTGTCGCGTTCCTGGTATCCGGCAGGTGCGACTTGCCGGGATTAAGCAGCACAATATTTTGTGTCCAGTCCAAGGTAAGGAATAGAGTGTTATGTCAAAGATTTGTGTGCTGCAGCATCACCCTGATGAAGGATTGGGTTCGCTGGAACTCATATTGCGGGAATACTCTCACATGCCTGAGATTCGTCACCTTAATGTAGGAGACCAGGTCCCTGCAACAACGACTGGCTTTGACGCGCTGGTGCTTATGGGCGGTCCCATGAGTGTTAACGACGAGGCAGATTATCCATGGCTGCTGGAAGAAAAAGCGCTGATCCGTGCGGCGGCTGCTGCTGGGCTCCCAATTTTGGGCCACTGTCTGGGGGCGCAATTGATCACTGCTGCCTTGGGTGGTGTCGTAGCCCCCAATCCGGTGGGGCATGAGCTGGGCTGGTGGCCAGTTTGCATTACTGCTGCTGGGAGGATTTTTTGGCCGGAAATAAAAGATAGCTTTGAGCTCTTCCATTGGCATGGAGAGTACTGCAGCGTTTTGCCAGCAGGGGCTGAACTTCTGCTCAGCAATGTTGCAACCCCGGTCCAGGGCTTTTCTATCGGTCCCACGATCCTTGCATTGCAAGCACATCCCGAAGTTACAGCCCCACAGGTGGTGCGCTGGTTGGAGACTGCGGGGACGGAGATTCCTGCAACACCCCATGTGCAACCGGCTGCAGCCATGGTTAAAGGTTTATCCGAACGGTGTGGCCAGCTAGTCGGGCTGGCCGAGCAGTTGTACCGCCCTTGGTTGAAACAATTAGAGCGGTGAGAACATGGTGGTCGCTCAGTGATGGGTCCTGCTCCCGCCATTGTCCATCCGCTTGCAGGTGCGGTCTCTGTTTCTTGGCAGTGGCTGGGTCACCAGAATAGCGGAATCCCGGTTGGGGCTATTCTTCCCTGCCCGGGAGTGCCTGGTATCAGCTATGAGCTGTACAATAAAGAAATTGCCCAGACCGGCCGCAAGAAACAGCTCCGGTGATATAAAAAATGGCGGGATTTAGGCTTGGGCTGGTAGTTGCCCGTTTTTATTGCAGACAGCAGGGCCGTTTCCTTGGATAGCCGGAAGCAGGAGAGAAAAAGGATTGGAGCATCTGGTAGATTCCGATGATTTGTTATCAGCAAGAAGCCCGCCGGATCGTGGGTATGACGGCGAGCGCCCGCAATACATGGACCGTTGCTTTTCGGAAAAAGGGGACATGGCAGAGACAAGAGCAGTACCTGGGAAATAATGCCGGCACTGATTTTCTACCCCATGTTTTCTGGCGCGCCCAGAGGGAATCGAACCCCCAACCTACGGCTTAGAAGGCGGGCCAGGGGCCAAAACAGATACGCATGATAATGACGTAACTACATGTTGTAAAATAAGTTTTTATACACGGCCGTACACGGCAAAACACGCCCATACCCGCAAAAACTTCCCCGCAGTGTCCAGATTTTGTCCAGAATTTATTCATCACAGCCGGTCACCGCTACCAGCATGGCGGGCTTTTTTTCGACTGTTTGCAGAGCGGCTCTCCACCATCTTTCTGCAGGCCGACGTCCTCCATCTTGAGTAGAACTGGCATATAGGGTCCGGTTGTCACTGTAGCCGGTTGTGCTGCTTGCTGTCGCCTGCAAGCGACGGACAGGGGCTGGTGCGGTCATGCCGGATCCGCCAAATCAGGCCCTGGAGCGGCGATTTTCCATTTGGCGCAATTTATGCTTGATCATTACCGCAATGGGCCATTACGGAATATGGTACAGCTCGATATAGGGCGCGCGACCCAAACCGGCATGGATGACCATGGCGATGAAACAAACCGGAAAACAGGAGATCACTATCATGAACAGCAATCGAACTGTCGCAGCAGGACTATCCACCATCATGGCGGCCGCTTTGGGTATCGGTACCGCCATGGCAGCCCCTTTGGACACCACCTGGAAAACCGCCACATTGCCGCAGGTAAAGACTTTGCTGGCCAAAGATAGCGGGAAAGCCAGCGGCAGGACCGTAACCTATAGCGGTAAAACCGTGCATGTGGTCGCGGCCGCCGTCCTTCCGGGGTTCCCGTTCCCGAGCTTTGAAATCCACGATCTGAAAAACCCCACTCTGGATATTCCCGCAGGCGCCACGGTGGATATCACCTTCATCAACACCAACAAGGGATTTGGTCACAGTTTTGACATCACCAAGAAGGGGCCGCCCTATGCGGTCATGCCCAACATCCAACCCATCCTCGCGGGTACCGGATTCAGTCCAGCTCCCAAGGGTGGAAAGTTCGGGTATACGCATTTTACCTGGCATCCTGCCGCTGGCACTTACTACTATGTGTGCCAGATACCCGGTCATGCCGCAACGGGCATGTTCGGCAAAATTATGGTGAAATAACGCGCTGGGGCAACCAGTCCGTGAAAGCCATGGACTGGAAACCGTGCGACTGAATCCCGACCCAGGCAACAATTCCCTAAATCTGCCCGCCAACCCCTTTGAATTTCTCGACAAAGGCAGTGATTTTCTGGAACACGCCCTGCTTTTTGGCCAGATACTGGGGGTTCAGCGGGCTCATCCTGGGCAGGATGGCATTGAGTTCCGTGCCATTGTCAGTGGCAAATTCGCGCTTTAGTGAGCTGGTAATGTAACGCCTGGCTGCCTCGGCATCCAGGCTCTCGGCATGGATCAGTTCCTGCGCCTCACGCTGCTGTTCTGCCTGGGCAAAGGTGAAGAAGGCGTCAATCACACTGGCCTTGTCGCCGATCTGGTCCAGGTCGGCCTGGTTGATGAAGTCGAGCCTGCAGTTGACCTGTCCTGAGATTTTGATCCATGGACAGGTTGGGGTCGATACTTGGTTTAGTCATAACGTGTGCCTCATGGCGGGGACGGCAGGGCCAGCATGTTTTCGATCAGGCGGATCATCACGTCCTTGTTTCTGGCGTCGGACTCGGCCACCAGCAGGGCCAGCGCCGCCAGCCCCACGTCGTTGATGACCGGCGCGCCGTTGCGGATCAGGCGGCCATTGCGCGCCAGGAAATCCACGAACAGGAAGGCCCCGCTGCGCTTGTTGCCGTCCGAGAACGGGTGATTC
>DAHXMJ010000012.1 GCA_027365525.1 Acidithiobacillus sp. | reverse complement strand
ATCGGTCGGCTCCGTGGGCAGTGGATTCTGTCCTGGAAATGGGCATGTCAGGCCGGTTTTTCAAGGGCAGAACCACCTCCCGGCGCAGCAAACAGCAGGAGGAGGCCGAGAAAAGCTACTGAGGCGGCCGCGAAGAAAGTACCGGACGGCCCCCAGTGGCTCCAGGTCCAGCCCGCGCCCAGCGCTCCCAGGGCGCCACCGGCGCCATAGACTGTACTCGCGTACAGGGCCATCCCCCGGGAGCGCACTTCCGGCGGAAAATGGCCGTAGACCCAGCGGACTGCCGCCAGATGGAAGGCACCATAGCTCGCCGCATGCAGCGACTGGACCAGTACGATCCAGAGCAGCCCTGGCCACCAGCCAATCACGCCCCAGCGGAAAACCGTAAGCAGAAAAGCCAGAAAAAAGGTGACCGGAAGACCCATCCGGCGGATCCACCGGTCACCGAACCAGAAAAACCCCACCTCACAGAGCACCGCCAGCGCCCAGAGCAGCCCCACCAGGCCACTGCTGTACCCGTGCCGTTCGACGTCGATGGAATAGAAGGCGTAATAGGCACCGTGGCTGGCCTGTTCCAGCAAACCGGCCAAGAGGAAAAACCAGAGCCTCCGGTCCTGGAGCCAACGCAGGAAATCCGGCGCTGGGGTTCTTTCCTCCTGCGCAGCGGCTTCCTGCGGGAACGGGAGATGGCGGCTGCTCCACCACCCCAGCAGCAGGAAGGCGGTCATCGCGGGCAGGAACACCGCCATGCCGGAATGGGCGGCCAGGACTCCCATTCCGAGCGACAGGGCGATGAACCCCAGGGATCCCCACAGGCGAATGCGGCCATAGACTCTTCCGGTCCGCTCCGCCCAGACGAGTGTGGCTGCGTCCACCAGGGGGAGGGTAGCGGACCAGAAAAAGGAAAAAACGAGCGTGATGGCCAGCAGCGGCCAGAAATGGCCATGGGCGAGCCCGAGTAGGGGAAAGGCCAGGGCCGCCGCAAGCGACGCCTGGACCACCGCCCGCCCGTATCCCCGGTGCTGCCCTACCCATCCCCAGAGGTTCGGGGCAAGAATTTTGCTGAACTGGACCGCCGCCGTCAGGATTTTACGCGGACGGACCGGATGCGGCAAGGCGCGCCAGAAGCTCCTCCCCGGAGCGGCGGATGCCGGCGGCATCCAGTCCAAGATCGGCCATCCATGCGGCGGCATCGCCCTGCTCGATAAACGCGTCCGGAATCCCCAGAATTCGCACGAAAGGGCGATGCCCTGCGTTCAGGAGCCATTCGGCCACCCCGCTGCCCGCACCGCCCATCGCCGCACCCTCCTCGACCGTCAGGAAGGCGCCGTGCCCCTGCACCAGGGTGTCCAGCAGTTCCGTATCCAGCGGCTTGACAAAACGCATGTTGACCACTGTGGCGTCCAGGGCTTCCCCAGCGGCCAGGGCGTCCGCAGACCGGGTACCGAAAGAGAGAATGGCCAGGCGTTTCCCGTGGCGCAGAATTTCTGCCTTCCCAAGGGGCACCGTACGGCCCAGGTCCGGATCCCGGATGTCGCCGGACGCTGTCCCCCGCGGGTAGCGCACCAGCGCCGGTCCCGGATAGGCATAACCCGTATTGAGCATGTCCCGGAGCTCCTGGGCATCTTTCGGGGCCATGATCACCACTCCAGGAATGCAGCGGGAATAGGAGAGGTCATAGGCCCCCTGATGGGTGGCACCATCCGCCCCCACAATCCCGGCCCGGTCCACCGCAAAGAGCACCGGCAGGTTCTGCAGGGCCACATCGTGCAGCAGCTGGTCATAGGCCCGCTGCAGGAAGGTGGAATAGATGGCCACCACCGGGTGGAATCCCTCGCAGGCGAGTCCAGCTGCAAAGGTCACGGCATGCTGTTCGGCAATTCCTACATCAAAATAGCGTTTCGGAAACATCTGTTCGTACCGCACCAGTCCCGATCCCTCCCGCATGGCGGGAGTAATTGCTACCAGACGGTCCTCGGCGGCTGCCTTCTCGCAGAGCCAGTCGCCGAAAATCTGGGTATAGGCCGGTCCGGCCGCAGATTTCTTCATCCTTCCGCTTTCGCGGTCGAACGGGGGCACCCCATGGTAGGCACAGGGATCCGCCTCGGCCGGGGCAAAGCCCTTGCCTTTGCGGGTGATCACATGGAGGAGCCGCGGCCCCCGGATTTTGCGGAGATTTTCCAGAGTCGGTATCAGGACATCCAGATCGTGTCCATCGATGGGGCCAAAATAGTGGAACCCCATTTCCTCGAAGAGCACACCAGGGGACACCAGGCCCTTCACCCCCTCTTCCGCCTTCCTCGCCAGTTCACGCAACGGCGGGACCAGGCTCAGGGCCTGGCCAGCACCTTCCCGAACACTGTTGTAGAAGGGCCCGGACAGCACACGCGTGAGGTATTTCGACACGGCGCCCACATTGGGTGAGATGGACATTTCATTGTCGTTGAGCACGACAAGCAGATCCGCATCCAGCACTCCGCCATTGTTCAGGCCCTCATAGGCGAGTCCTGCGGTCATGGCGCCATCGCCGATGATGGCCACCACCTGGCGGCGGCTTTTCTCCAGGGAAGATGCGACAGCCATGCCCAAGGCAGCACTGATCGATGTGCTGGAATGTCCGGCACCAAAGGTATCAAAGGGACTTTCCTCACGTTTGAGGAACCCGGACAGGCCGTCTTTCTGGCGCAGGGTCGCAAACTGGGGGCCCCGACCGGTCAGAATCTTGTGCGGATAGGCCTGGTGGCCCACATCCCAGACCAGCCGGTCTTCCGGGGTCTGGAACACCGCATGGAGCGCTACCGTGAGTTCCACTGCCCCCAGACAGGAGGACAGGTGGCCACCGGTCTGGCTGACGGTCTCCAGAAGAAACTGGCGGACCAGACGGGCCACCTGACGGAGATCCTGGCGAGAAAGATGCCGCAATGTTTCGGGATCAGGAATCTTATCCAGCAGTGAACCGTTCATCGGCTGCGCTCGACCACGAGCCTGCCCAGGGCACGCAGGTGGTCGGCCTCCGGCCCCCACGGTGCCAAGGCCTCCAGGGCTTCGCCCAGAAGGTTGCGGGCATAGTCCCGCGCCTGTGCAAGCCCCATCAGGCTGACAAATCCGGGCTTCTTCCGGCTCCGGTCTGCTCCCTGGACAGCCTTGCCGGTTTCCCGGATATCGCCCACCTCGTCCAGAATATCGTCCTGAACCTGGAAAGCCAGACCGATCCGGTCCGCATAGCGGACCAGCGCACTGCCATCCCGGGACTGCTCTTCCACCCCTGCGGCACGCAGGGCCAGCTGGACGGCACAGCGGATCAGCATCCCTGTCTTGAGCAGATGCATCTGCTCAAGGGCCGGTTGCGCCAGCTCGTGTCCCACTGAGGCAAGATCAATGGCCTGGCCACCCACCATGCCGTGTGAACCTGCCGCCTGGGAAAGCACATGGACCATGGACAGCTGCTGTAGCGGCGAAAGTCCCGACCCCGGAGCCGACAGCACCCCAAAGGCAGCCGTCAGCAGGGCATCGCCCACCAGAATGGCTGTCGCCTCATCGTAGGCCCGGTGACAGGTCGGCCGTCCGCGGCGCAGATCATCGTTGTCCATTCCCGGCAGGTCGTCGTGCACCAGGGAGTAGGCATGTACCATTTCCAGGGCGGCTGCCGGGCGATCCAGCAGGCTCTCGTGCACTTCGAGGCTGGCGCCGGCCGCGTACACGAGCAGAGGCCGGATGCGTTTCCCGCCGCCCAGCGTGCTGTAGCGGATGGCTTCGTGCAGACGGGCCGGAAAGGCATTGACCGCCGGCAGCAGTTCCTCCAGCACATGTTCCACACGCAGGGCGATACGCTCACGGAAACAGGAAAAAGATTCGGGACTCGCAGTCGGTTGGGGTTTCATGGACTCTCTTCTTCGGGAAGGGGCACAGGTATGTCGCTGTCGCCCAGCAGGAGATCGACTTTCTGCCGCGCGCCGCGCAGCTGTGCCTCAGCACGGCCAGCCAGTTCCATGCCACGCTGGAACAGCGCAACGGATTCCTCCAGTCCCAGCTGCCCGGCTTCCATTCGCTGTACGGTCTGTTCAAGGGCGGCCAGCGTGCTGGCAAAATCCTGGGTATCGCCGCCGGAATCCTCCTGGACACCGCTGCCGGCTGAAATGGTTTTCTTCATGCGAACCAATTAAACACTAGGCTCCCTCCCCTGGGCAAGCGGGGATCTGGCATCCCGCTCCCGAGAAAGGGCCCGGCAGTGAAAACAGGAGTGAAGCATCGGGCATGCCTCGCCTTTCCCCGGAGCAGACCCAGACGCGCCTGCTGGCCGTCTACCCCCACACGGAATACCTTTTTTCCTGCCTTTGGACAATTGGCACCATTGTCGAAGTCTATCAGAGGAGCCCATCCCTCATGCAGCCCCCGTGAGACGGTGTACGGACCGCTCTGCCCCTTTCTTCTGGCGAGTAGCAGATCCCCCCGTTTCTGCCCCAGAATTCCTGGTGTTTTCCTGGCCGCCGGACCCGGGGAGAGCTCCGGACATCCGGAGCGCGAAACAGCCGGCCACGCCATCAGTCCGGTCTGAAATCTGAGTTTCCATGCTGGCAGGTCTTGCCTCACAGGGCAACTTGCCGGTATGATCCCAAGACTCTCAGGTCCCCATCGTCTAGTGGCCTAGGACACCGCCCTTTCACGGCGGTAACGGGGGTTCGAACCCCCCTGGGGACGCCAAACCAGATAAGGGCCCACAGAACACCGTGGGCCCTTATACCATTCCAGACTGCCAGAGGCAGACTGCTGTATCCGCCGGGTCAGCGCGCGGGGAACCTTACCGTGATGTGGGAACCGTCGCAGAAAGGCTTGTTCCGTGATGCCCCGCAACGGCAGAGGGTAACGCGGTTGCGCACTTCATATTCGAATCCGTCAGACGAGATCAGGGGAATACCGCCGCGCAGCCAGAGTGGGCCGCTGCAGTCCTGGGCCGGGTCTTCCACTACACTGATCGAGAGAGGGAATTCCGGCTCTACAGCCTGGCTGGACTCCCGGTCCCAGGCCACAAGTCGCCCGGACGGACAGTTCCCCACCTGCCCGAGGAAACGTGCGCGCACCTCCGGGTCATCCGTATGCCGGATCTGGTTCCATACCTTGCCGTGGGGATCACAGAAACGGGCGGAAGCGCACAGTTCTTCTACATCCAGGAGAGAAAGGCCCGAAGTACCCTCCAGTACCTCGGCCTGCCCGGCATAGGGCACACGGCGCGCCGTCTCCGTTCCATCAAAGCCGGAACCAAGATGCGAGCCGTCACAGAACGGTCGGCTGTTCGACCGTCCACAGCGGCAGAGAGCATAACTTTCCCGCGTCGGATAAATCCTCCCTGTCTCCCACGACTCCGCCCCTCCTGCCGCATCCGTCACAATGGTCTGCCCGCCAAGCGGCAATTCTCCAGTCACCAGATAGGGTCCATCCCGGGAAATCACGACCCGGGCTTCTGTCTTTGTCGCACACACCTGTCACCTCCGCCTGCCCATACCCGGCACGGGTAGTGCCATACTCCCAGATGGAACGCTGAAAACCCGGAAGGCGGCACTTCCACGCTCGCCGCACCATGGGCTTTCCATGGTGCCAGAATTTCCTCCCCTTTTTGACAGTCTAGAACAGGGTTCCTGTCCCTGCAGGAATCCGGACGGTCAGATCTTCAGGCAAACACAGACACCAGGGCTGGAACCCTGGTCAGGAAGGCCGCCGCAGGCCGGCGTGCCTGCATATGCCTGTTCCAGGAAGACACTTACCCGGCCGGCTGCGCACGGAGCAGCCGGCCCATTTCCATTTCTGCCAGCTGCTCCAGGGTTTTCCGGGGGATGCTCCCTTTCCAGGATACTGGAAGGGGGCCTGGAAACCCCTTGACTGATACCGAACCCCGTACACTCCAGGTCAGGGTCCTGGAACTCAGAAGATCCATCCAGTGCTGCTGGACAAAAGCCATTGAGAGGGTGACCGGAACCACCACATCCACGGTCTTTCCCGGAGGAAGACGGACCGGCCTTGCGAGGGCCCCCCATCCGGCAGTGCCACCATCTGCATGGAGTGTAGCCTGCCCAGATTCCAGGGGGATGGCAAACCGGTTTGGGTTGTACACCGACACGTCTACTCCCAGACGGGTCCCTTTTGCCCCCGTGGTGAGGGTCTGTACGCCCTTCAGCTGGACCTTTGGCTTCTTCCCGAGGGGAGCACAGCCCGAAAGCGCGATGGCAGATACGAGGCTGAAGGCCGCAAACAGGGAGACAGCACGGAAATGCATCAGGAATTCTCTCCATTCTCAAAGAGGAAAGCGGACGTCATCCGCCAAAAAAACATCGTCTCCGTCCGGTTCCAGGGGGATCAGAAATTCCGCCGCAGTTCTGGCAGAGTCTGGGCAGAGTCTGGGCAGAGGGCATTCCCACCCTACCCCGGAAGAGCTATCACCCGCTCCCCCTGCTACGGGTAACCAGGGCTCCCGCCAGAGACGCCCCTTGGGCAACAACCCTTTTGGTCCCCAGCAACCCGGGTACCCTGGCAGCGCTTGGAGCGACCATACGGGATTCTACCCCGTCAGCGGAAGCAAAAGCAGGGGATACTGCAAATACGGACACCAGGGCCACAACCGTCGCGGAAACTCTTGATGCAGACATGCAGATCCTCCTTGCGCGTGACAGAACACCTGTCCGGAAACAGAGCAATACCCATACCAGCCGCCGAAATTCGGCCCAGATTCCAGTTTTCCTGCTTTTCCAGAGAAGTGAGGAAGAAAACACCTTTCTATTCTGTTGCCTATGGGAGACAGATCTGGAAGAATCCGACCAACCCGATGAAAACAGGGAAAAAAATTTTCCCGTTTTCCCGCCAGCCAGGAATGCCGAGACGACTGGCCTACGGCCAGTCACGACGCGGATCCCGCGCAGCAAAACTACAACCACAAACGGCGTCGCTGCTGGACAACTCCCAGCCAGAAACCCCAAAGGCAAGGGGGATTAAAGTGGGCAAAACCGCACTGGCAGGGTGAGGAACCGGGGGGGAAAGGCAGAAGGCCTTCGAGACGGCCGGCAGCCACAATGAACCTGGGCCCGTGAAAGGAATCTTTTCCAGCTTGGGACATTCAGGTGAGATGGACAGGAATCTGCTGCGCAAGGGCCCAGGATCCAAGGCCCCAAACCGAAACCCATAGCACCGCTCCAACAGCGCTCCACAGGGCAAACCGTGGAAAGCCCATGGCAGCGGCTCCAGCTACATACCCCTGCAGCTGGCGCAATGGGACTATAAACCGCCCAACCGTTACCACAGGCGCGCCAAACCTCTGGAAAAAACGGTGCACCCGGTCCAGCATGGATGGAGTGATCCGCAGGTACCGGCCATAGCGCAGCATTTTTTCATGTCCATAGCGGGTACCCAGAGCGTAGGCCGCGTACCCCCCGAGAATGGACGCCATGATGCCGGCCGGAATGACCACCCAGATGGACAGGATCCCCTTTGCCGCCAGAAATCCTCCGGCCACAATGACCGACTCGCCAGGAGCAAAGATGAGACCGAGATTTTCGGCCAGAAGCACGGCGACAATAGCTGCTACTCCATAATGGTGGAGGATGGGTGAGGTCGCACGCACCATTCCTGTCAGGGTGCCAATTATCCAGGCATACACGGTTCTGCTCCGTTTTTTTGTCTGCAGGGCTTGAAAGAAATTTTAAGCATAAATCATACCATTAAATGGCACATCTATGGAGAGGCAGGGAACGTCAGCGTCTGGACATACTCCGCCGTCCTCCCAGAAAAAACATCTTGCCAAGGACGTTGTCTCCGGCAACCTGGTGAAAGATGGCCAGTCCGATGTGGCCTGCCAGATAGACCCATCCGAGGTAGGAAGCAGCCTTGTGGATCAGGGACGTCTCGGTATACAGATGGAAATTGTGGGACGAAACCCCGAGAACCGAATGGTGGCCGGGAAGCACGAACAGCAGGACCAGTCCGGTTGCCGCCAGAACGGAATACACGATCAGTCCGATTCCGTGCCAGAAGCCGGGCAGTCCTACCCCATACTGGTGGTCTGGCAGAATGCCGGAACGCAGGTTACGAAAATCGGCCAGCACCTTCTTTCTTCCGGCAGATCCCCACGGAAACAGAACGCTGGTCTGGCTCGCGGTGTAGATCCACAGCCACCTGGCAAGCAGAATCACAATCGCCAGAATGCCCACATACTCGTGGACATACAGGTACAGGAGCGTGTGGGGATCGTGGACAAACAGTCCCCCAACCATCTGGAGCGGCAGGACAGTCGCCATCCCAAGGTGAATGGTTTTCGTGACCGCATCAAAATCCTTGCTTGATTCTGTCATCACTTCCTCCGTTCAGTTAGACCTGTCTCATTTCTACCAGCAGGGAGAACCAGCGCGAATCTCCTGCTTCATCCGGGCCGGTTCCATGTGGCCAGGCGGACAATGCCATAGCGTCCCTCTCCACAGGCTCCCATCCACTGGAACTCGCCGCATGCCGGTTTAGGATGCAGGCCAGAGGCCAGGAAATTTCTGGCCACATTAAGCGTGGTGCCCATCCTGGTCCAGTATCACCACCCCGATACGCTTCGCAGATAAAGGACGTTCAGTTCTGTCCTGAAACGCCGCAGGTAGACCTTTTGGGCGACGACCCGACCCGCAGGCCAACTGGTCTTTCCATCACGCGTTCTGGCAGCCGCTTAAAGCCCAGCCTGGCAGACGCAGTAGACTTCCAGGCATCCCAGCACCCAATCGTGCTGTTGCAGGCCTTTCTTTTGATCAGGACTGGGAACATCCGCATAGACGAAGGTATTACGGAACGCCGCATCAACCGGGAAACCACTCCGGCCGCAAGGCCATTATGGACAAGGCCTGACACTTTCGATGCTCTTCGCCCAGGCTAGCCAGCCTGTTCAATGTGGATCTGCAGCAGATCCAGCCGGGCTTGAAGGAAACCGTGCAAGCCCCGGCCATCAGACTGGACAGATCAGATTCCATGTGTGTATTCCACTCGGCGATTTCGGCGACCTGTCCCTGCTGTACAGCCAGACAGCGCCAGTTTTCTGGACAGGACATCCCAGGCTGCCGTTGTGCCAGCCGAGAAACCCGTGCCCACGGCTTCCACCGTCAGGCGCGGCATGGTCAGGTCTGAAGGCTTTCCCTGATCCGGTCCGCAGCCGTGGCCGGATTGCGGATAAACTGCATCCGGATCCCAGCGGATCTGCCAAGGATAATCAACGATCCATACCCCAGCAGACGGCCAGCCGGAGACTGGTCTATGCCGATATTGCGGATGTCCGCCGCGTC
Organism: Acidithiobacillus sp.; assembly: GCA_027365525.1. GTDB lineage: Bacteria > Pseudomonadota > Gammaproteobacteria > Acidithiobacillales > Acidithiobacillaceae > Igneacidithiobacillus. The sequence goes on along the minus strand of DAHXMJ010000012.1, from coordinate 28,165 downwards.
GACCGAAGCATAGACCGGACGTACTACCCCATATCGCACAAAAAGCTGGGTGCCGTTCGCCCAGCAGGCCGTGGAAAGCATCAGGGCCGCTATGGTAGAGGCATCAATGAAGGACAGGACAAGGACCACCGTCCCGGTCATGTCCGCGAGTTTCGTATCTCCCCAGAACAGTAGGAGAGAAACCAGAAAAATGGCCAATGGGCGGAAAAAAGCCATCCGGCTGACCCGAATTTCGGGGAGCTGACGCCCTCCCGACAGCAAAACCTGCTCACGCCAGCGCATCACTGTCACCATCCTCTGTAAAGACGCTGTTCCGGCAACCGGAGAAATGGTCTCCCAGCCGCCTCTTTCCCGCATATCGGGACCATTTTTGGGTGACCTGTACAGTAGCTATTCTACACACTGGTTCACCGATGTGATGGTTTTCAGCCTGGAAATAGAAATCCAGTAGGTCCTGTAGCCCCGCTGGACCTTGGCCAGTGGACCGCGGATCTTGATTACCAGTCCACATGGGTAACGGGAACCCAGGGTCACGCCTGTTCCCGGACTCTGCGGGGCAGCCGGCAGGATCAGGGAAGCGCGGGGCACTTCGGGCGTCCGGTACGCCACGGAACCGGAAGGCGGGACGGCAGCTTCTGGCTGCTCTGCCGGCACTGCCGCAGCACGTGGGGGAACTGCGATCTGCTGCATCTGGTTCTGGTCGGCCATGCCTTCATAGGCCACATTCTGGAGTTTCTGTGCGCTGCCATCTGTTCCACATCCACCCAGCAGCAGAACCGCAATCATCGGTACTCCAGACATCAACAACCCTCTACTGCCCATTCAGATAATCCTCCATACCTTGATGAGGGCTTTTGGGCCCGAGCACCATAAACTGTCCGGCATGCCTTTCCGGAAACCTTAAAACATCCCTATAGCCCTGGCTACATTCCTGTGGCCATATATGCAGACCCCCTCTCCCCGGGGAAGGGGGAACAGAAACTACACCGGCACGAACGTCAGGCCATTTTCGGTGAAAAGGCCTTGCAGTACCCAGATGCGACGACTGGCCCTGCAACAACTTTGCAGCAGCCCGGGGCGATGAAAAACGCGCAGGTCGCACAATGCTCCCCGCCATTCGGGTGATCCTGATAGGCTACTGCAGTCTTGGGTGTAGTCCCAGGACATTTCCCTGCCTCGGCAATGCCCATTGGACTGACCCCAACCGCCGCTCCTGCGGCCAGGACTCCGGCCGTCACAGCCATTCCCCTAAGCAGGGTACGCCGGCTCAGGACCCGTGGTTGGGAGCTCTTTCCATCTTTCCTGCTGTCCATTGTGGTACTCCTTTGCCATCCTAGAGGTAACACCACCTATATCCAGAAAATCTTTCGGGTCAGTCATTCCACCTGGCGGATGCCCCCGCCGGTGGAGGACGGCCAGAGACGGCCATCCTCCTCCGGACAGTGGCCTCAGGACTTCGCGCCAGCCAGATGGATACGGTCTCCTTCGGACAGGGAAGTCAGATAGGACACCATGGATACCATCCTTTTCCCATTGAAGCTCAGAGGCATTCCACCAAGGGCATTCTGGATACAGGAGTTGATCCTCATGTCCAGAGTAATGACCTTTCCGGCCCTGGCATTGTACTGCGGGAACTTTGCGGCGACTCCCTTGAGGCTCGGGATAATCTTGCCATTGGGCAGGCGACCCTGGACCATACCTCCACCCCGGTGGCAGGTCATGCAGGACCGGCCATTACTCCCGAGGGAAGATGAGGCAAAAAGCAGGGACCCACTGTGGATCGTCTTCTGCATGATTTTTCCTGCATCGGCACCCATGGCTGCTCCCGTCCCGCCGGTGAGCGCAAGCATTCCGGCCACTGTAGCACCTGCAATGGCAGTCATTTTTCTCTTCATGGCATACTCCTTATTTATAGTCAGCGTGGCCCGGCTGAAACGCCAGGCTCCAGGCTGCCAGCACGGCCATGCTCCCGAACCCATGGGAGCCGAACCTCCAGACAGGCACCCTGCAGCCTGTTCTTCCATCCGGTCGTGGCAGGCCACCAGGACCGCTTTCCAGAAATTTCCCCACCTGGTCCAAAAACCAGGCGGGGCAGCACTTCAGATCATATCCTCAGGCAACTTTTGGAGAAAACGCCAGACAGTAGCCAGCCGGCACTACCGGACCGGCCACCACCTTGCAGCAGCCTGGAGAAATAAAGTTGGTACATACCGCGCAATGCTCTGCACCGTTGGGATGGTCCTGATAATGCAGGGTTGCCTTGGGCGTCATTCCAGGACACTTTCCCGCTTCGGCAAAGCCAATAGGACTGATCCCGGCCGCAGCGCCGACCGCCAGGGCACCGGCTGTCATGGCCATTCCACGGAGCAGATCACGACGGGTCATGACCTGCGATTTCTGGCTCCCAATTCCATCTTTTTTACTATCCATTAGATTTCTCCTTTACCTCTTACATGAGAAACCGCCTCCCCTTCCGGAGAAAATCCGCATGGAGAGACGGCAAACTGCACTACAACAACAGCAACTATTTTACATCTTTCCAGTACGCCTTCTTGAGCAGATAGGCGAAGACCGTAAACAGGGCAAACAGCCCAAGAACCCAGGGCCCATCCTCGTGCCGCTGAATTACTGAGGGATCCGAGACAAACCGCAGGAAGGCAACAATATCAGTCACCTGCTTCCGGAACTTCTGCTGCGACTCGTTACCCGCCTTCAGAAGCTTGCCTTTCTCACTCCAGGTTCCGCCCATCGGGGCAAGGACATCCGGCATGGCCACGTTGGGAAATACATGGTTATTCCATCCCGAGGGCCTTTTCGAATCCTGGTAGAAGGAGAGCAGGTAGGTATAGATCCAGTCCTGGCTCTTGTAGCGCTCCATCTGGCTGAGATCTGGCGGCGGCCGTCCAAACCACTTGCTGGCCATGTTGACCGGCATGGCAGAAACCATGTTTGCCTTATATCCCGCACCGGTCGGCAGCATGATGTATTTGTGGACATCCGCCTTCGACATGCCGAGATCCTTGGTCAGGAACTCATAGCGCATGAACTGGACCGAGTGGCACACCATGCAGTGCATGGCAAACAGCTTGGCCCCCGCAATAATGGTTTTGGCGTCGTAGGTATACTTCGGTTTCATGAGCACTGGAGCCGTTTCCGCCTCCGCCGCCACCATACCCCCCATACCCAGCCCAGCCACCAGGGTACCAATGACAAGAAGCTTTTTCATAAGTCGTCCTTTCTTCTCTGCGTGCCAGTATCAGTGCGCACGGTAACGGACCCGGGCCGGCGGTTTCCGCGTGGGCTCGAACATTGTCACTATGGGGAGCAGCAGGAAAAAGCCGACATAGATCACGGAACCCAGCCGCTCCGGGAAAAAATATTTCGGCAGCGGCGGCTGTTCTCCCACCCAGGCCAGAAGGAAAAAGTTGAGAAAGAAGATGATGAGCATGATCCGGGTCACCGGGCGGAACCGGGTGGACCGGACGGGATTGCGATCCAGCCAGGGCATGAGAAAAGGCACCAGAACCGCAAACAGCATTAGCAGAATGCCGCCGTTCTTGTTGGGAATGGAACGCAGCATCGCGTAGAACGGCGACAGGTACCAGGGCGGCGTCACATCGGGAAGGCTCTTCAGCGCGTTGGCCGGAGTCGACATGGTGCGTTCCAGGAAAATGTGGTGGAACGTCGGGGCATAAAAAATGACCGCCGCAAAAATGAACAGCCAGACCCCGAACCCGGAAAGATCCTTGACGGTGTAGTACGGATGGAAGGGAATTCCGTCCAGCGGATGGCCGTTACTGTCCTTGTTCTCCTTGATATCAATGCCATCAGGATTGTTCGACCCGACTTTGTGCAGGTAGAGGATGTGCACGGCGATCAGCCCAATAATCAGGATAAACACGAGGGTGACGTGCAGTGCCATGAACCGGCCGATAGTGTCCCCACTGATGCCCGGACCACCACGGGCAATGATCGTGACCCAGTTCCCGATGAAAGGTATGGATTTGAGCAGGGAGGTAATCACCGTACCCGCCCAGTAGGAGAGGTTCGAGTAGGGCAGCACATAGCCGAAGAACGCCTCGGCCATAAATATCAGATAGAGGATATAGCCGATGATCCAGACCAGTTCCCGCGGCGCCTTATAGGAGCCATAGATCATGCCTCTGGCCATGTGCACGTACAGCAGAACGAAAATCAGGGAAGAACCGTCGACGTGCATGTACTGCATCAGCCAGCCATATTTCACGTCGTACATGATGCCAAACACGGAATTGTAGGCATCCTCGGCCGAGGGCACATAGTGCGCCAGCACCAGAAACCCCGACAGGAACTGGAGCGCTACCATCAGCAGCAGCAGGGAACCTGCATAATAGAAAATGTTAAAGTTTTTGGGAGCATAGTACTCCGCCATATGCTCACGCCACATGTCGGGAAGCGGAGACCGCTTGTCAACCCACTCTTTCAGACCCATTTTTCCTCCTCCTTATTCCTTTGCACACAGATCAGCAGAGATGTGCCAGCGGGTACATATGGGTCACCACCACCTTCTTTTTGGCAATATCAATTTCATATTCTGGTACTGCCATGTTGTGGGGTGCGGGTGAACCCTTGATTACCCGGCAGGAAAGGTCGTACATGGACCCATGACACGGGCAGTGGAAGCCGCCCAGCCACCAAGGGGCGACACTGCCCTTTTTTGGACGGTAATGGGGAATACAGCAGAGGTGGTTGCAGATGCGTATGCCTACGTACCACTCGGGGATACGCGAACGGTACTTGTTCTTGCAGTAGGGCGGCTGCTGGGGGACATTGCAGTTGGGATCCTTGAGGAGTCCCTTTTGCATGGTCTCGTCCAGCGTGGCGAGCATCTCTGGTGTCCTGTTGATAACAATGACCGGTTTTTCCTGCCACATAGCCGTGACCTGCATGCCAGGCTCGATGGGCGTCAGGTCAATCGTGGTTGTAGCGAGGGCCGATGCTGCCGCGGTAGGTTCCAGGGACTGGACCATCGGCACGACCACGGCGCCCGCAACTGCGGTTCCGGTCACAGCTGTCATTGCAGTAAGGAAGCGGCGTCTTGTGATCACCGCAGGTGAAGTCTGCGGTTCTATGCTTTTTTGGGTGTTCTTTATCTCTTCTGTCATGGGTAACGTCCTGTCAAAGATGTCTCTGATTAATGTGCCAGTGCTGCCAGATCACGTTCTGTCCGGTCATCCAGCTCCGGATTGATCCACTCCTGGGCAAAAAAGACCTCCCCATTGTGCGCCTGGACCTCGTCGGTCATCAGACGGGTATAAATCCCGGTGATGGCTTCAGGGGGAACATAGCTTTTCATTGGCATTCCCGGATGCGTCATGAGCCGGAGTCCGGTCCTGCAGGGGCCTGGATCCACAACATTGACCCGGATGGACGTATTGGCATACTCGATGGCCATCATTTTTCCCATATGGAGAACTGCGGCTTTGCTAATGCCGTAGGCTCCCCAGTACCCCTTTGGCTTTCTGCCCGATTCGTCCGTTGTAAAGACAACCGAGGCATAGGCACTTTCCCGCAGAAGTCCCAGACACTGCTGGTGAATCTGCAGAGGGGCCTTTACATTGACCTGGAAAACCTGGTCCCAGAGATCTCCGTCGTACATTTCCAGCGGAGTCAGCATTCCGAGCTCTGCGGCATTGTGGACAATACCATCCAGACTTTTGAATTCACTGGCGATGGCAGCCCCGATCGTTTTAAAGGCATCACTCTTGGGCTCGGACAGGTCCACGACCAGTATGGCCGGTTCCGGATAGCCGGAATCCTTTATTTCATCGTATACCCCTTCCAGATTGCGCTTGGTCTTGCCCAGCAGGATGACTGTTGCGCCCTGCCGTGCATACTCCAGGGAGACGGCCTTGCCGATTCCCTCACCGGCACCGGTGACCAGAATGGTTTTTCCACCCAGCATTCCGGGTTTATCAGGACTTGCCTTTTCATCCATTTTCATAGAAAATCACCGGGATCTAATAAACGCAGCCAGCTCGGTAATCTGCTGCGGTGTGAGTCTTGAAGCGATATAGTTCATGATGCCTTTATGGGTAGCTACCCTTTGTCCACTCTTGAAATACGTCAGCTGGTTGATGACATAGGTCCGCTTCTGCCCGGCGAGTCTTGGGAAGAAGGGCGGCAGTCCAGCAAGGCCCGTTCCATGGCAGGCCATGCACGCAGGCATCTGCTTCGCTGGAAGACCACCGTAGTAGAGCTTCCTGCCCTCCGCCACCAGCTTCGGATCATACACATGGCCAGTAGCCGGTTTCTGGCTGGAAAAATATTCCACGACCCGGCTGATCTGGGCAGGCGTCAGCGGCGCTGCCATACCCCACATGATCGGAGCATCCGGATCCGCACGGACATGGGTCTGGAAATGGTGCAGCTGCCGCAACAGGTACTGGGGTACCTGACCCGCCAGATTGGGAAACATTCCCCCGTCAGCGGCAATTCCCTGCATGCCATGGCAGGCCATGCAGGTCGACTGCACAACCGCCGGAACCCCAGCCACGGTTGCGGCACCGGCGGCAGCAGAGGCCGAAGCAGCAGACGTTGTACTGGCAGATACTGCGCTAGCAGCCGAAGCTGAAGACGCTGTCGCTGCCGAAACAGCAGCAGAAACCGCTTTTCCCGATACAGCCTTGGCTGCTACTCCTGCATGGGCGACCGAAAATAGTGAAAGCGTCACCAGCCAGGGTACCGCGAACAACGACAACCTTTTTCCTGTCATAGAGTCACCTTGGGTTGGTGGCATGGCCCGAAGGCCATGCCGGTTTTAGAACCGGATCAGAACAGTTTTTCCCGTATGGGACCGGAACCGGTCCTTTTGCCCATCATTTTTTCAGGCTGGACAGGTACGCTGCGAGGTCGTGCATCTCCGGAACCGTCAGCGCTGCTGCAATAGGCTGCATGATGGGATTCACCCGCTTGCCGGCGTGGAAATACTCCAGCTGCTGGATGATATAGTGGTAGCGCTGCCCCGCCAGACGGGGGAACGTACCAATGCCACCTGCGGTCGGGCCGTGACAGGCCATACAGGCCGGAACATTGGCACCGATTCCGTTCATGAAGATCTTCTCTCCGGCAGCAGCTTCCGGCCTTGCGCCCGTTTCATTGTGCATGGGCGTCTGGGACGAATAATACTTCGCCAGCGTGGTGATCTCCGCAGGCGTCAGCGACTGGGCCACCGGCCACATGTAGATCTGCCCATTCTGGTCCGCACGGGTATGCTTGTGGAACTGCTTCAGCTGCCATTCCAGATACTGGACCTGCTGTCCGGCAAGCCTGGGCACAATGGGATAGATCGTGTTATGCCCCATACCGCCATGACAGACCATACAGGAATGCTCGACGATGGAAGGCATCGGAAGCGGTGCTTTTGTCGCAGCCGACGCCGGGACGCCTGAAACCGCCAGCATGGCCAGCGTCGCAGCGCCGGCACCCCCAAGGGCACCCCTGAAGGAGAGGATTTTCCGCAAAGAATTGCCTGTAAACATTGCTTCTGTTCCTCCCCTTAAAATGCCAGCCAGGCCAGAAGCTGCAGCGTGTTGAACGCTGAGGCATCATAGGTTCCTACTGGACTGTTACCCCCCAGACCCTGGTACTTGTTGAAGATGGTGTAACGGATTGCAAACCGCGTATTCCACCAGGGGAGGTAGGAGGCTTCCACCCATTCATCGGTCGTATCAGGTGAACCATTCGCACTGATCATGGATCCTGTGCCATACAGACCGGGATTTGCGGATCCCCACACATTCTGGTAGCCAGCCTCTGCACCATAGTGGTCGTGGTACCAGTATTCCGCATTGACATTCAGCGAGTTCAGGTGGCCACTGGATGCGCTGGAAAGCGCTGTTCCTGGCGCAAAGGTCTGGTCTTCATGAATCCAGGACGCATGGACCGTCAGGTTGTTGTTGTTGGCGATATCCAGCCACTGCAGCTGGGTGTCCAGGTCGTAGTCGGCAAAACGGTCCGTTTGCCCGGTTTTGATATCCCCGGGGGCATCGTAGACCCGGCTCCACATGCCAAATGTGCCCACTTCCCAGTTCCAGTTGCCCCAGTCGTGCTGGTAGGCCAGACGGACATACGGAGCCACACCGGAGAGCCGGCCGGCACCATAGGGGAAATTGCCTGCCCCTGCAAGCGGACCAGTACCATAAGGACCAGTACCGTTGTAGGTCGGCGAATCGGTCTGCGAATCTGTTGGCGGCGTAGGACCTGGGATATAGCCCGCATTCGGATTCGAGCCCGTACCATAACCTGCGGCATAGGCATCCGCCTCGAAGTAAATCCAGTTGGCCTTGTTCGGGCCAAACAGATAGGCTTCATAAGTCCCAACGCCTACAAGAGGAAGACCTGCACCAGCAGCCTGCTGGATAAAGGTGGATGGTCCACCCGGGGTAGCGTCCGGATTGTAGAAGGGCGCAACCCAGTCTGGTGATGTATTGTAGATGTCAGTCTGCGAAGGGGTATTGTTCACATCGACCGCGGTGATCAGCATCTTGTTGCTGCCCACGCTCCAGGGATGGGACCAGACAATCGAGCTGTCATCAAAGGCCATCCCGCCCGAAGTCCCGTTGTAGGTGATGTGCATGAAAGTGCCGATATGCGGCGTAATTTCTCCGGAGTAGAACAGGCTGAGCTGCTCGGGGAACTTGACCGTATTGCTCCTGGAGTTGACCGGCGCGCCATTCACATTGGTATAGGCGCCCTGGACAAAAACCGAGAACTGCGACAGGCGCATCAGCAGCAGGCCGACGCTCTTGCCGAGCTTCGCCTCGACTTTCTGCTGCCGCTGCACGTTGTAGGTGGTATAGCCCAGGAGCTTGAACATCCGGCCCATGGGAGTCAGCTGTGGATAGGATGTGTGACAGGTTGCGCACGACCATCCGGTCTGGCGGGCGAAGGTCGGCAGAGCCTCGGCGCTGACCGAGTACAGGGCCGCCCCGATGGCAAGGGTGGCACCAGCTGCCTTCCAGACCCTGCCTCTGCGTTTCCGCAGATTTTCGTTCGTGATCCTCATGTTTGTTCTCCCTATTTTGTTCTCTTTCGGCGAATCCGGCAGGAACACCGGGGCCGCCAACCCTGGCGCATCTTCTTCCTCCTCAGTCCCCAGACCGGTTTGGCTTTCCTCCGACCTGGTGCTACCGGAACAAAACACACCTTCATAAACAAATTACATTATTCAAATAGATCTTTTTCTTTATCCTCCTATTAACAAAGCTTTACCTATTACCCTCCTTTTACCATTATGCATGATGCAACACAAATGTCACCTGTAAAATACAGAATATAAGCGTGCGATAAAGAAGATAGGGTAAATTCCGGGTATCAGCCTTGCAAATATTCCCACAGGACAATACGGAACCCTGCAGCGGGGAGTAAAATAAACAGGGAATCCCCAGTAACCATAAAAAACTGTTTTATTCCACAAATTTTTTTTTGGCAAAAAGGGCCGCAACTGCTCCCGTGTTCTTGCGGAAATAGGGTTTCTTCATGAGAAGGCTGCCAAAAGAACAGATGCAGCATGTCCCGAAAACTTCTCGCAAACATCCTATTTAATCCTGAATTTCAGGGCACATGGGTACCGCCATGTTTTTTCTGCCCCCCCGCGGTTACAGTCCTGCAGCGGGGTAATGCGATAAGGGAGTCTCCCCTGCACGTCTGGTATCCGGATAAAGAATAGGGGGAAACTGCATTCTTTCCGCGCAAATCGCAGGAGAGCACGGCCAACCCTGATGCGCCCGGGAAAAGGGCCAGAACTGCAGGAAACCGTGACAGGAATGGCACAGCGGGCGGACCCAAAGCCGCAATTTCTTGTCCATCCTCATATCTTTAGGGAATTGGTGGAAACATACCGTTGCCTGGTGCCGGACGGCAGGATCCTTTTTTCCCCAAGGCTGGTTGGCTTCATCGTTTTTCAGCCCTCCCACTTTTGTATTATATGAGCACCCTTTTATCTTATTATATCGGAGAATTTGGAGATTGCCAGTTTCTGATGCAGCAGCTCCCCAGTTCCTGTATCGCAGGACGCCGCACGGACAGGACATACCCCGCTGCGGCGCCACCGAAACAGGGAAGGAAAGGCAGGGGCGACCAGATTTCAGACACCTTTACTCTGGCCAGACAATGCTTCAATCTAGCCCGGTTTGCTGTCTGATACCCTGTGATGGGGTGGATCTCACTTGAATACGCACCAGCCCTTCTATTTTCTCGTGCCGGAAGAAAAGCCACACTGGGCAGATGGCCTGATGCCCTGGCTTCTCCTCTCCGCACTGCTGGTTGCCGCCTTCCTGGTCTGGTTTGTACACGCCAGTTCCCACCGGTCTCTGCACCTTGCCGGCCCCCGCAAAGAACACAAAACCTTCCAGATCATGCCGGAACCCCTGTCTCCCACCCGCCCGCTGGCACGGCCGAGGGTCGCCCCGGTCCAGCCGGTTCCCCAGCCGGCTCCACACCACAGGATCACCCAGACCGTTCCCATCAGGCCAGCAGTCCCCAGTCGAGCACATCCTGAAGTTCCACACCAGCCTAAGGCAAGAGCACAACACCCGGCCCCCCACCGGGGAATCCAGCCCTTACCTGCAGCGCCCGCACAGCGGGCCCAGGAAAGTGGCGCGGGGCGTCATCTTCCACACATTGATCTCGGCCATCTGGAAGAACAGATTGCCCAAGCCGCTGGACAGGCCACCACAAGCCCGGCCCTGCCAAAATTCCACAACCCCAAGGGCCCGGTCGCCGGTTTCTACATTGCCGGATGGATCCAGAAACTGGAGCGTATTGGCGACCTCAACTATCCGGGAGATCTCGTAGGTCACCTCAAGGTCCGGGTAGTCCTGAATCGCCAGGGCAACCTGGAAAAAATCATAATGGTGAAATCCTCGGGAAATGCTGCACTGGATGCGGCAGCCAAGCGCATCATCCGCCTGTCCTTTCCCTACACACCATTCTCGAAACAGCTTCGGAAGGAAACATCACGGATTGAAATTCCACTGGACATGCATTTTCTGGGGGTCCGGCATGTACGTGCCATATGAGTCGTCTGTCTGAAGAAGACAGATTTCTCCTTCAGACAGACGTGTTCGGGGGGTTCCTGGATTCCGGCGGGACCTTTTCTGCAGGTGCCGTCTGGCAAGAACGAAAGATGAGAGAGTGACCGTGCGCTAGACGGCCCCCAAATCTCCTTCCCCATCCTGCTGCTCAGCAATTTCCGCCCGGACCTGATCCATATCCAGCGCAAGGGCCTGCTGAAGCACCTGTTCCAGGGCCGACGCGGGAAGCGAACCGGCCTGGGAAAAAATGCCGATCTGCTGGCGGAAAATGGTCAGGGTCGGTATGGAGCGGATCTGGAAAATACTGCCAAGCTCCTGTTCCACATCGGTGTTGATCTTGCCAAACACCATGTCCGGATATTTTTCTGCAGCAGCCTCAAAAACCGGGGCAAAGGCTTTGCAGGGTGCGCACCACGGAGCCCAGAAATCCAGGACAACCATTTCATTGCCGGCGATAACCGCCTCAAAATTATGCTGGGTAATTTCCAGCAGTGGCATAGGGTGTCCTTTCCTGACAGGGCCGAATAGAGGGTTGACCTTAAATCCTGTCCATCATAAGGTCAAGGAAATTCTGTCATTTTCCGCAAATTTTACCATGCCCGACCTACCCCCCCCCCATGGTGCCCTTCCGGTCCTTAGCGTCAGCGCCCTGAACGGCGCGGTCCGGGAAATCATCGAGGGCAACTTTCCGTTTCTGCGGGTAGAAGGCGAAATCTCGAACTTTTCCCATCCAGCTTCTGGTCACTGGTATTTTTCCCTCAAGGACAGCCGCGCCCAGGTCCGCTGCGCCATGTTCCGGAACCGCAATGCCCTGGTCCGTCTGCGCCCCCGTGACGGCATGCGCGTGCAGGTTCTTGCGCAGCCAACCCTGTATGAAGGGCGGGGAGAATTCCAGCTGGTCGTCGAATCTCTCGCTGATCTGGGAGTAGGCGATCTCCATGCCCAGTTTCAGGCCATACGGGAAAAACTTGCCCGGGAGGGGCTGTTTTCCGAGGACATCAAGCGCCCTCTTCCCCGCTGGCCACGCAGGGTGGCCGTCGTGACCTCGGCCAGTGGCGCAGCGCTTCATGATATCCGGATCACGCTGCGCAGGCGCTGGCCATTACTCGAGGTCACCGTCTATCCGGTCCCAGTCCAGGGCGACCAGGCCGCCGGGCAGATCTGCACGGCCATCGCACGGGCTGGCGCCCGGAAACGGGAAGATATCCTCCTTCTGGCCCGCGGCGGGGGAAGCCTGGAGGATCTCTGGTGTTTCAACGACGAAAGAATCGCCCGGGCCATCCGGTCCTCTCCCCTGCCTGTGGTGACCGGAATCGGCCATGAAACCGACTTTACCATTGCCGATTTTGCCGCTGATCTCCGGGCAGCTACCCCGACGGCAGCGGCCGAGGCCATCAGTCCCGACCAGAAGGAATATTTCCTCCAGACCACCATGCTGCGCAGAAGACTCCGCCAAGCTGTAGAAAGGCGCCTGCGGGAAGAAACCCAGACCTTGGACCATCTCCGTTCCCGCCTCCGCCATCCGGGGGAAACCCTGAACCTGGGAGAACTGCTTCTCGCCATGCGTCGCCAGACACTCCGCCGGGAAATGGAACGGCGGCTGCAGGATGCCGGAGACCATCTCCGCCAGGCAGAGTGGCAGCTGCTCCGCCTAGATCCCCGCATCCAGTATGGACGGCTGGAAAGCCGCCTGGAAAAACAGCAGGACCGGCTGGTCCACGCCATCCGCCGCCTGATGGACCAGTATCAGCGCTATCTGGAACCCCTGCAGGCTGCCCTGTGCATGGCCGACCCCACAGCCGTTCTGCAGCGGGGATACGCGATAGTCCGGGATGCGGAAGGCCGTATTCTGATGGATGCGTCCAGAGTCGCGGTAGGAACCGAGATCCGCGCAACCCTTTACCGGGGTGTACTCACAGGCCAGATAACTGGCATCGAGAAGAACGCAGAGCCAAAACTGTAATTTTTACGACGCTTCCGTTTACGCACAGCAGCACAAAGAAAAACCCGGATCCCGCTGCATATCCTCTGGCAGACAGACCGGAAAGAAATTTCTGGTCGCGTCCTAGACCAACGAGCCCAAAAGGCCCTGGGAAAATTCGGCCATTTCCCTCACCTGGCCATCATCCCCGTACTGAAATGCGAAACCAAGCAAAAGAAACCAGCTGCTGTCCCGGGACCCGGGATTTTCGCCTTCGGGAGAGAAGGTCTGGGCATGACGCACCCGCGCACGCCCCCGCCAGGAACACCCATTTCCCCGGCGCAGTTCCAGCAGACCAGCCCCTCCGGTGCAGCAGATTTCACCCGCCCGCACCCGTCCGCCAGAGGACATGCCTGCCAGAATGCCCCCCAGACCCAAGTCCATGACATTTCCGGTAATGGGGCTTCCCATGTCAGGATACCAGCTGGCTTCGACAGTGCCCTGCGGCAGATACCGGGAATGGATCCGTTCATGGGAAAGATGGACCCGTTCCGGGTAGGCCAGGTGAAGTCCCTCACGGTCCTGTCCCAGTATGTCAGCGTCAAAGGTGGCATACGCAGGTTTTCCGCGTACGGCCACCTGCACCGTTTCTGCGGCGGCGGCCTCGACAAGACCAGACTGCTGGGTCCAGCAAGGAACCAGCACCATGTCCCGCGCCCCCAGTCGGACGACCCTGGCAAACAGCCAGACCGCTTCCTGACCGTCGCCAACCTGGATAGTCTGCCGCCGGGTCTCCAGATCCAGCAGATATTCCGTGACCTCCCTGCTGCTCACCAGAGTCCTGGATTCCGGTCCGCACTCCCGCTGCATCACTCCTGCCCATCCGCCCATATGCTGCCCCCTTTCCGTCTCGGGAACCAGGCAAACAGCCCGGCCAAGGCCACTATCTGCCCCATCCCAGACAATTCCCCTGATATTCCATTGTAGTACGGAATCCGGGGAACCGCCCTGGCGACGGCTGGCAGGGATATCCGCTCCACTAGATCTTTCGGAACCACATGGTTGACTTTTATGCCACCCAGGGGGAATCCTGCTCCGACCAGGAAGAAACCGTCTTCCGGAAGGAATCCCTGCGGCGGGAACTGTCGCAGGATATGGCACAGGACTGCCCTGCAGGGTGCAGGACGGATGCAGGAGGAGTGGAGGCATGACCCACGGGCATTCTGGCAAGGAACGGGACAGCTACCGGGAGCAGCTTCGGCTGCTCCAGATCGAACTGGTAAAGCTGCAGCGCGAGATTATCCGGAACAGGGACCGCATTCTGGTCATTCTGGAAGGACGGGACGGGGCGGGCAAGGATGGGACCATAAAGAGGGTAGTCGCCCATCTAAGCCCCCGGGAAACCCGGGTGGTCGCCCTCCCGAAACCCTCAGACCGGGAAGAAAGCGAGTGGTATTTCCAGCGTCATGTGAAACATCTGCCTGCCGCTTCCGAGTTCGTGCTTTTTAACCGCAGCTGGTACAACCGGGCGGGAGTGGAAAAGGTCATGGGCTTCTGCACACCCCAGGACGTGGAGCAATTTTTCCTTCAGGTCAATGACCTTGAAAGCATGCTGATCGGGTCCGGCATCCATCTGCGGAAATTCTATCTGGACATCAGCCGCGAGGAACAGAAGGCCCGGCTGGAGGCCAGGCGGACCGACCCGCTGAAACAGTGGAAGGTGAGCCCGATTGACCAGAAGGCTCTTCACCACTGGAAGGACTACAGTGAGGCGCGGGACACCATGTTCATGCGCACCCACACCGCGATCTGCCCATGGACCATCCTCCGTGCGGACGACAAGAAAGGCGCCCGCCTTGGGATTATCCGGGACATCCTGAGCCGGCTTGAATACCAGGACAAGGATGTGTCCCTCGTCACCCCGGACCGCAACATCGTTTTCGATTTTGATCCCACCTTCCTGGGCAATGGCCGGATTACCCCCTAGCCAGCGTCCCGGACATCCCCTTCTGCGCGCCCCTTTTCCCGGGATCGCGGAGTGCGGCGGCGCTTTCTTGGCGTCCGTGCGGCCTTTTTCTGGACCGATTCCTGGGCTACCCGTTCAAACTCGATCTTGCGCTCGTCGAGGTTGACCTGAACCAGCCGGACCTGGATCCCGTCCCCGAGCTGGAAAGTTTCCCGGTTTTTTTCCCCGACAATCCGATAATGCTGACTGTCAAAATGGTAGTAATCCTCGCCCAGAGTGCTGATGTGGACCAGCCCCTCCACATTGACATCCTGGAGGGCCACAAAAAGGCCAAACCCGGTCACCCCGGTAATAATCCCCGCAAACTCGCTGCCCGTCTTGTCCAGCATAAACTCGCACTTGAGCCACTGTACGGCCTCGCGGGTAGCCTCATCGGCACGGCGCTCGGTCATGGAACAGTGCTGGCCCAGATCCTTCAGCGCACCGGCAGCTGGAAACTCCACTGGCCGGCCAGTGGGTGCTGCATCCAGGAGGGACTGGATGCCCCGGTGGACCAGCAGGTCGGGGTAACGCCGGATGGGAGAGGTAAAGTGGGTATAGGCCGGAAAAGCCAGACCGAAATGCATTCCCGTGTCTACGGTATAATAGGCTTGGGAGAGGCTGCGAAGGATCACCGTCTGGATCAGGCTGGCATCGCTCCGCTCACGGGTCTGCTCGAGAATTTTGGCCAGATCCCTGCTCCTGGGCCGAGCCGGAACACGCAGTGGGACCCCAAGTTCACCCAGAAACCGGCGGAGATCCTCGATCCGGTCGGAACTGGGCTCCGGATGCACCCGGTACAGCATCGGGAACTCGTGAATCCGGAAAAACTGGGCGGCGCAGACATTTGCGGCCAGCATGCATTCTTCCACAATGCGGTGAGCCACATTGCGGTGCAGTGGAACAATACTGTCGATTCGACCCTGGTCGTTGTAGAGAATCCGGCTTTCCTGCGTATCGAATTCGATCGTGCCCCGGGCTTCCCGGGCCTGTGCCAGAGCCAGGAACAGGGCATGCAGAGTTTCCAGATGGGGCACCAGTTCCTGGTCCTGCTCCCGTAGGGCCTGGTTTCCCTCCAGAATGGCGGCCACCTCGTCGTACGTGAAACGTCTCCTGGACCGCATGACTGCCCGCGAGAAGCGGAAGCGCCCGATATTGCCGGCGGCATCCAGTTCTATCTCGCACAGCATGCACAGGCGGTCCACATGGGGATTCAGGGAGCAGAGCCCGTTGGACAGCACCTCCGGCAGCATCGGGATGACCCGCCGTGGAAAATAGACAGAATTTCCACGCAGACGTGCTTCCGCATCCAGTGCCGAACCGGGGGTCACATAGCTGGCCACGTCGGCAATGGCCACGTACAGATGGAATCCTCCGTTTTCCAGACGTTCCACAAACACGGCGTCGTCAAAATCCCGTGCATCCGCACCATCAATGGTCACGAGGGGCAGCTCACGGACATCCTTCCGGCCCTGTTTCATCTCCTCTGGAACTTCTGGCGACAGGGTCCCGCTTTCTGCCACAACTGCTTCCGGCCAGTGGAACGGCAGTCCATATGTGCGGACTGCGATTTCCACTTCCATCCCCGGGGCCATGTGCTCGCCCAGGATCTCGATCACCCGGCCTTCTGGCAGGTTGCGGCCATCCGGATACTTTTCGACTTCGACCACGACAATCTGCCCATGCACAGGCTGCAGGTCCGGATTGTCCACAATGGCAAACTCCTGGGAGATGCGCCGGTCTTCCGGAACAACATAGTGGACAGAAGCATCCGAAAAAAACCGCCCAACCACCTGGTGGAGCGTATGCTCGAGAATGCGCACCACCGATCCTTCCAGACGCCCCCGACGGTCCTCGCCCACTACCCGTCCCAGGATGAGATCGCCATGCAGGACACGGCGCATTTCCCTGGGGGACAGAAACAGGTCTTTTCCGCCGTCATCCCGCACCAGAAAACCAAATCCGTCCGGATGGGCACTGACAGTGCCCCGGATCAGTTCCATGGACTCCGCGATGCCGTAGGCCCCGCGGCGGTTACGGACAACCTGCCCATCCCTTTCCATGGCCCGCAGGCGCCGGCGCAGGGCCTCATGGTCCTCTTCGGAAACCTCAAGCTCTTCAAGCAGGCGTTCAAGGGTCACCGGACGCCCAAGCCCCTGCAGATAGGCAAGAATGTATTCCCGGCTGGCAATGGGATGTTCATATTTTTCTTTTTCCCGGGCATACATGGGATCCCGATCGCAGAGTGAAGGGGTGGATTCAGGTTCCGGCATTGACAAAAGCTCCTTGATAACCGATAATGCGACGTATTGCCGAGGTGGCGGAATTGGTAGACGCGCTAGGTTCAGGTCCTAGTGAGCGAAAGCTTGTGCTGGTTCGAATCCAGTCCTCGGTACCACACCTTCTCTCCAAATTTTCCCGTCATGCTATCCCTAGTCCTGCCCCGATCAATCCGGGCCTAATATGCGCGATTGCCACCTTTTTGTCCATGGTGGAATCCCTGTTTCCCGCAAGGTGCGGCCGTTTCCTTAACGTGATTCTGTCCCCGCGAAGAGGAAGGGCCATTCAGAATCCCGCAGCAGGGGGCCATACCCACCCTTGGTAGACCGGCTGACAGGCCGCGCAGGAAGATGTGCTAGACTTCCCCCAGTCCGTCCATCGAGGGTTCCGAAGTGAATATCGAGCCTCCCAACATCCAGACCCTGCTTGAGGTGGAGCAGAAACACCTGGGGAGATTCCTGCGTCCCGTTGCCGTCATGCTCATCGTGTTTGGCCTCGCAGGGGTTGCCAGCCCGGTACTCCTCTCCACACTGACTGTGGGAATCACTGCCGCCATACTGATCATTTCCGGTGCCATGTGGGCAGTGCACAGCCTCGAGATGCACTCAAAATCCCTGGGCGACTGGCTTCGTCCCGTTCTTCTGCTGGTCACCGGTATGGTCATTGTTGCAGAACCAGCCGCAGGCATCGCCAGTCTCGGTCTGCTTTTCACCCTCTATTTCCTGATTGATGCCTACCGGAATTTTACTGCCCACAGGGCATTTAACGGCCTGGGACGGCCATGGTTCATTTTTAGCGGGATTCTGGACATCCTGATCGCGCTCCTCTTCATTGCCACCTGGCCCAAGGGTTCCCTCGTCCTGGTGGGAATTTTTGTGGGCGTCAACCTGATATTTGACGGAATCGCCCTGCTGATGCTTTCCCGGATGGCCAAACCCCCAAAATCCTCCTGAAAAATCTGCATCCTGCCCAATATTCCCATTGATGGACCAGATCTGGGGACAGGCTGCGGCGGCATGGCCTGCTGCCGGGGGAAACAGGGGGACGGGATGGGGAAAAGCCAAAAGGAAAAAGTCCTGCAGGAAGACTCCATGATACGAAAAGTGGCGGCACCGCCAGGTGATACTGGCACACCTATCCAGTCATGATAATATGGTGGCATTCGTCCACGATGACATGACCGTAATGTTCGACCAGCGGATTCACTTCGCCCTGCCACGACAGGGACTGCATCACTGCGATGTCGATCTTTCCTGCGGGCTTGGCCTTGCCGACGCCGATCGTGCCGATCGTACTCTTGTCGGGGCAAAGAAAAGCCCGCAGACGCTCCTGCCACTGCTTGAGCAACTCCGTGCGATGCACCAACACCAGAGTGTTCGCGCCACGACTGGCGATCATCGCTGCCGCGATGACCGTCTTGCCGAAGGCGGTAGGCGCACACAGCACGCCGACGTCGTAGCTCAGCATTTCCAAAACCGCTGATTGCTGGTCCGGACGCAACCGGCCGCCGAAGGCGACTTCCATCGGCTCGCCGCCGCACCGCTCATCACGCAATTCGCAGCGGATGCCGTTGTCTCTCAACAACTCTTGCGCGGCATCCAGGCAACCGCGGGGCAAGGCAATGTGCTGCGGATAGTTCTCGGCACAGCCGATCACGCGCGGCTTATCCCAGACCGACAGCCGCATCGCCTGTGCCTTGTAGAACTCAGAGTTCTGGAACGCGGAAAGGCGAATCAGGCGGTTCGTCAGCGCCTGTGGCAACTGCGCTTTCTCGAAGTAGATGAGGTTGGCCAGCGTCATAGTGAGCGACTTCGGCATTGCCCCCGGCAACTGTTTCGCCAACGGCACCGAACGTTGCCACGGCTTAGCCATATCCTCATCGTCGATGAATGTGACATCCAGTGGATGCACCCCACCCGTAGCAAGCAAATGATCGGCTCGATGTCGTGCGGTTCCATGGGCTCGATTGAAGAGAGGAACGCCCATTGATCGTCGAACGGGCACAGTTCCACATCGACAAATACGCTGCAACCGTTCTAGCGGGGTATTTTCTGCAGCGGCAAGGCGATCAGGTTACCGAAGCCACCCTTGGGCATCGTGTCCTGATTGGGGAACAGGCGGTCGTAGGACGCGAGCTTCAATTGCCGGGTGCGCGAGCAGGTATGGCTGATGATGGCCGTGCCTAGGCGTCGGGCATCGCGTGCCGGCACACGGCCAGCAAAGAACACCCAGACGTGCGCCCCTTTGCTGGATCGTGAAACCTCAAGCACTGTCCGGACACCGAGTTCGGTACAGGATTGCAAAAAGGCCCGGGCATCTTCTTTCCACTCGGCTTCGTCGAAATCGATGGCGAGAAAATGACAGGTATCGTCCTCCAACAGAGGATAGACACCGACGGTGTGCTTGCCGGCCAGATGGTCGTACAGGACTGCATCCGATAGCGGGATCAGTAGCCGGCTGCCACAGTCCCCGCACTTGATTCGCGGTTTCTCACAGACACCCATTCGCCATTCGTTAGCGCAGGCCGGCGAGTAACCCGATTTGGCCGAAGTCTTGCCTTCCCAACGAAACTGGATAAACGTCCGTGCGTCCTCGGAACAACCGGCGAAACAACGCCACCTTCTCGTCCGTGGAGAGTCGCGAGGGCTCCGGCGCCGAAACTGGCGGTGCTACATGCTCAGGCTGCGCGCGCCATGGAATGCCATTCGCTTCCAGCAGGGCGATCAAACGGGCGTTTTCAGCCTTCAAGAGCAAATCTACCGTCAGGTTTACCGTCAAATATTCACGCTGCGTGCCTGAACTCCCGACAGATGGAAGGCGTGAAGCCTATCTACATCAAACGGTTATCATTGAAAATCTGCGCAATTGACGATGTAGACGAAGTGATCGTCAAAAAATATGCAACTCACTGATAGTGCTTAATAAATTCGTTCTGCTTCGGATACCAGTCACTCCCACTCGATCGTGGCAGGCGGCTTGCTTGAAATATCGTATACGACCCGGTTAACTCCGCTGACCTCGTTGATAATCCGGGTGGACACGCGCGCAAGAAGTTCGTGCGGCAGATGTACCCAGTCAGCCGTCATGCCATCGCTGGATTCCACAGCCCGGATGGCAATGGTTTCATCGTAAGTGCGTGCATCACCCATAACGCCGACACTGCGAACGGGCAACAGTACGGCAAATGCCTGCCAGATCCGGTCGTACAGCCCTGCCTCCCGTATTTCCTCCAGAACAATCTGGTCGGCACGGCGCAGCACTTCAAGGCGGGGGGCTGTCACCTCACCCAGGCAGCGGATGGCAAGTCCAGGCCCCGGGAAGGGCTGACGCCGGATGATTTCTTCCGGCATACCCAGTTCCCGCCCGAGTTCCCGTACCTCATCCTTGAAAAGCTCCCGAAGCGGTTCCACCAGGCGCAGGCGCATGCGCTCTGGGAGTCCACCCACATTGTGGTGGGACTTGATCGTGGCACTGGGTCCCCGGAAAGATACAGACTCGATGACATCCGGATAGAGGGTACCCTGGACCAGAAAATCGGCCCCGCCAAGCGAGGCTGCTGCTTCCTCGAACAGTTCAATGAACAGGTTCCCGATGATCTTTCGCTTGCGCTCCGGATCGGTAATACCAGCCAGCGCAACGAGAAACCGCTCGCGGGCGTCCACGACCTGCAACGGGATATGGAAATGGTTTCGGAACGCCTGGGCCACCTGCTCCGCCTCACCGTGACGCAGCAGGCCGTTATCCACAAAAATGCAGGTCAGCTGGTCCCCGATGGCACGGTGTACCAGTACTGAGGCTACTGCCGAATCGACCCCGCCAGAGAGCGCTGAAATAACGCGCCCCTGATTCCTGGTCTGGCTCTGGACCGTCGCAATGGCCATATCGGCATAGGAATGCATGGTCCAGTCCCCGGTACAGCCGCATACTCCACGCACAAAATCGTCCATCATTTGCGCACCCTGGGGAGTATGCGCTACTTCCAAGTGGAACTGGACACCGTACAGATGCCGCGAGGGATCGGCAATGGCAGCCAGCGGCGATCCAGGGCTACGTCCAATTGGCCGGAAACCGTCTGGCAGGCTTTCAATGCGGTCGCCGTGACTCATCCAGACCTCCTCCTGGCTGCCAGCGGCAAAAGACAGCAGTGGTCCGGAGGCTTCCAGAATTTCCAGCCGCGCCCGGCCATACTCCCTGTGCTCGGAGGCCGCCACCCGACCGCCCAGAAGATGGGTCATGATTTGCAGGCCATAACAGATTCCAAGAATCGGAATCCCCAGAGAGAAAATCCCGGGATCTACTGAGGGGGCCTCCTGGTCGTGAACCGATGCGGGACCTCCGGAAAGCACGATACCCTGCGGACCCCAGCCCCGGATGGCTTCAACCGGCATGTGGTGGGGGTGGATTTCGCAGTACACCCGGGTTTCCCGGATCCGCCGGGCAATCAGCTGTGTAAACTGGGAGCCGAAATCCAGAATCAGTATTCGTTGGGTCATGGCCTTTCTGCCCTGCTATTCTACACGGTAATTGGGGGCTTCTTTAGTAATGTGCACATCGTGTACATGGCTCTCCCGCGTCCCGGCCTGGGTAATCCGGATAAACCGCGCCCGCTGCCGGAAGGCATCAAGGCTTTCCGCGCCCAGATATCCCATGCTGGACCGCAGCCCCCCCATCAGCTGGTGGATCACCTGGGCGGCCGGTCCCTTGTAGGCTACGCGTCCTTCCACACCTTCTGGTACCAGCTTGGGAGCCTCGGTGCTGCTGGCGTCCTGGAAATAGCGGTCTGCAGAACCCTGCTGCATGGCCCCCAACGAACCCATGCCACGGTAGGCCTTGAAAGAGCGGCCCTGGTAGAGCTCGATTTCCCCGGGAGCTTCGTCAGTCCCTGCCAGAAGCCCCCCGACCATGACACTTTGGGCGCCGGCCGCCAGGGCCTTGGCGAAATCTCCCGAGAACCGGACGCCACCATCGGCCACCAGGGGAACATCTGTTGCGGCAAGAGCCTCTGCGACGTTGGCGATCGCTGTCACCTGGGGGACACCCACGCCGGCCACGATACGCGTAGTGCAGATGGATCCCGGTCCAATACCGACCTTTACCCCGTCAGCACCTGCATCCACCAGCGCAAGGGCTGCTTCGGCCGTGGCGATATTTCCTCCGATAACATCCAGGGCAGGAAAGCGTTCCTTGATCCAGCGGACACGGTCCAGGACACCCTGGCTGTGGCCATGGGCCGTGTCCACGATAATCAGGTCAACCCCAGCCTCCACCAGCCGTTCTACCCGTTCCTCCGTTCCCTGTCCCACCCCGACAGCGGCCCCGACCAGCAGCCTGCCCTGAAAATCCCGGCAGGCAGAAGGATATTCCGTCGCCTTGCTGATGTCCTTGACCGTAATGAGCCCCCGCAGCTCAAAGCGGTCGTTGACCACCAGAATTTTCTCAATCCGGTGGTGGTGGAGCAGGTCCTTGGTAGCGTCGAGACTGCTGCCCTCGGCTACCGTCACCAGACGCTCCCGGGGAGTCATCACGCTGCTGACCGGTGCATCCATGCGGGTTTCAAACCGCAGGTCCCGGTTGGTAACAATTCCCTGCAGGCGCTCGCCATCCACCACCGGAACTCCAGAAATGCCATGCTCCGCCATCAGCTGCAGGACCTCGCGGATACTGGCATTGGCACGCGTGGTGATGGGGTCCTTGATGACACCCGCTTCAAATTTCTTGACCCGGCGCACCTGGGCGGCCTGCTGCTCCGGGCTCATGTTCTTGTGGATGATGCCAATCCCGCCTTCCTGGGCCATGCAGATGGCCATAGCCGCTTCCGTGACTGTATCCATGGTCGCAGAAACCAGCGGGATTCGGATGGACAGGTGGCGGGTCAGTCGGGTGCCAACCTGCACATCCCTGGGCAGGACTGCAGAATGGGCGGGCACCAGTAGAACATCGTCAAAAGTAAGGGCTTCACCAATCAGTTGCATCGTGCATTCCCCAAAAAGGAAAAGGGCCGGGAGGATCCATTCAGCCCAGCCCCGTGAGGCATGTGGGATCATAACCGGAAACCGTCGGAAACTCCACTATCTGGCAATGCATTTCCGGCCCATTTCAGTTACCATAACCCGGCCTTCACGGAAGGCCAGACCTAGAGAGAGACTGTGGTATCCCTGAAGAGTTTCATAGCCGAAGTGCTTGACAGCAGCCAGGAGGCGGAAAAGACCGCCCCGGCAGGACCGGTGGCTGGAAGCGGTCCACAGATCCCGGAAGGGGCAAGGCTCATTCCCCGGGAAGAGCACGCCATTTCCCGCCGCCAGATCAGCGAACCGGCGCTCCAGGTCCTTAACGGACTGCACCGGGCTGGCTACCAGGCCTACCTGGTTGGTGGAAGTGTCCGGGACCTGCTGCTGGGCAGGGAGCCCAAGGATTTCGATGTGTGTACCGACGCCCGGCCGGAGGAAGTCCGCAAGCTTTTCCGCCGCAACGCCCGGCTGATTGGCCGCAGGTTTATCCTGGCCCACGTCCAGATTGGGCGGGAAATTATTGAGGTCGCGACCTTCCGCGGCGATGGGGGAACGGCATCTGGCAGTGCCGAGCGCAGCGCCACAGGACGCATCCTCTCCGACAACGTCTATGGCAGTTTCCAGGAAGATGCCAGACGGCGGGATTTTACCGCCAACGCCCTCTACTAGAGTATCGCCAGCCGTAGCATCATCGATTTCTCAACGGGCTGGGACGATCTGCGCGCCACGCGGCTGCGCATGATTGGCGATCCGGAGGAACGTTTCCGCGAGGATCCGGTCCGGATGCTCCGTGCCATCCGTTTTTCCGCGAAACTGGGGTTCCAGATCGACGAAGGGGTGGCCCTGGGGATGGCTCCCTGCCGGAAACTCCTTTCGGAAGTTCCGCCAGCCCGGCTGTACGAGGAAATTCTCAAGCTTTTCATGGCCGGTTTTGCACAGCAGAGCTTTGAGCTTCTGCGCAGGTACCAGCTTTTCGATATCCTCTTCCCCCGGCTGGAGCCACTACTGGAACAGCCCGACCAGCAGGCAGCGCGGGAACTTGTTTCTCTCGCCCTGAAAGGAACCGACGAAAGGTTGGCCGCCGGAAAAACCGTCAATCCGGCATTCCTGTTTGCCGCACTGCTCTGGCCGGTCCTGCAGCAGGAGAAAACCCGGATCATGACAGAAGACCGTCCGGAATCCCTCGCACTGCAGATTGCAGCTTCCACCCTGCTGGAAGGCCATCACATGCAGGTTTCCATCCCGCGGCGGTTCACACTGGCCATGCGCCAGATCTGGGATATGCAGATCCGCTTTTCCCGCCGGGGGGGGCGCCGCCCCTATGCCCTGCTAGCACAGCCAGGATTCCGCGCCGCCTACGATTTTCTAATCCTGCGCCAGCAGGCCGGCGAGCTCCCGGGGACGCTCGGAGACTGGTGGACCCGTTTCCAGGCAGCCGGCAGCGAGGAACGCCGTGCGCTAATCGAACAGGCACGTGAGGAGGACCACGCCACAGAACCAACACTGGGTCCCCTCTCCGGAAAGGCAGGCAGAAGCCGCCGTCCCCGCAGGCGCCAGGGAAGGAACCGCAGGGACGGTGCCTCCCGCGCAGCCATTTTTCCCGACCGCGAAAACCCCGCCGGGGATTCTTCCACGGACGGATGAGCGCTCCGCTTCCCGCCCTGCAGGCGGAGATGGAACGGCGCTGGAGCCCGGAACGGCTCCGCGAACTCCAGCTCATCGGTAAGCTGTCCTGGCAGGAGGGTGCCCAGGCCCATCTGGTCGGTGGCGCCGTCCGCGACCTTCTCTTGCACCGTCCTGTACAGGACTGGGACATTGCCGTGGAGGGTGATGTGGAGCGGATCGCCGCCCGGCTGGTGGACAGGAGCCTTGGGTACCGGATCTGCAAACGCTCGGCATTCGGGACCATGGTCCTCGCCAGTCCGACCGGGCTGGTCTGGGATCTGGCACGCTGCCGCACGGAATCCTACCCCCATCCAGCGGCCCTGCCCGTTACTGCGCCAGCTTCCCTCCGGGAGGATCTGTACCGGCGGGACTACCGGGTCAATGCCATGGCCATTGCCCTGGACCCAAAGGCCTTTGGTGGGATCGAAGATCCCTATGGAGGCAGAAAAGACCTTGAACAGAAAATTCTTTCCGTACTGCACCCCCGTTCCTTTCTCGACGATCCGACCAGGATTCTCCGTGGGCTCCGTTTCCATCTGGTGCTCGGTTTTCGTCTGGACCCGCAGGCAGACCACCTCCGCGCAGAAGCTCTTGAACAGCAGATTTTTTCCCGGCTCAGCGGGACCCGGCTCTGGCGGGAGCTGGAACGGCTGCTGGCACTCCAGGACACGGCCAGGTCTCTTGCCACGCTCCGGAACTGGGGTCTGGGGGGGCTGCTGCCGCCGGTGGACCAGGCATCGAAAGACCTGTGGAAGGCCCTTGCTGCCCACGACCAGGTCCTGCAGCGCTTTCAGGGAACCGGAGATTCACGGAATCCGGCAGACAGCCAGAGCCTCCTGCTGCTGCTTGGATATTTTCTCGGGGAAGGAGCTGCGGAACAGGAATGGTCCCACTGGCAGCTGTCTTTCCCCCATGGCCCCCGGCAGCTGGCCCTCCTGCGCAGACTTGCAGAACACTTTCCCCGCAAGGGAACCCCGGCGGCACAGGCACGCTGCTGGCGCGATCTCGGTATCGCGGGTATTCTGGCGGCACTGGCCATCCATGGGGATCCTGCCCTGCAGGAAAGCGCCTGGGACTACCTCGAACGGATGCGTTACGAGGATGTCCCCCTGGATGGCCGCGATCTGCAGGCCCTGGGCGTTCCCCAGGGACCCGGTATAGGCCGTATGCTTGCGCGTCTTCAGGACGCGCGCTGGAATGGAGAGTTCCACGACAGGGATGGCGCCCGGAAATGGCTGAAAGAGAACGGATTACTGACTCCACCATAACAGCCTGGATCGGGATCGGCAGCAATCTGGACGATCCGCGCCGCCAGGTGGTGTCAGCCATTGCCTCCCTCGGCAGCTACCGTCCACAGCTTGAGGTTCTCTGGTCGTCCCGCCTGTACGGAACAGCACCGGTAGGTGGGGTGCGCCAGCCTCCCTTCGTCAACGCTGTGACCCGGATCGCAACCCGCCTGTCCCCCCGGGCGCTGCTGGACCTGCTCCACCAGACCGAAATTGCCGCAGGCAGACGGCGTTCCGAGGAAATTTTCTGGGGGCCACGCATTCTGGACCTGGATCTGCTCAGCTACGGTGATCTGCAGATGTCGACACCGGATCTGGTACTACCCCACCCGAGGCTCCATGAACGTGCATTTGTCCTCATCCCACTGGCCGAATACGATCCTCACTGGCAGATCCCTGGCAGGGGCGCCATTTCGGATTTCCTGCCAAAAGTCCAGCATCAGGCAGTCCAGGTTCTGACAGAGAGCCCTGCCCGGAGGGAGTATCCGGTACTCCAGCCGGTCCTGGGGAATACATGAGCCGCCACCCGGGAAGGTGCCGCACCGGGCGGTACGGGTTTCCCTGTGGAACCGGGGGCATGGTAGAATTCTGACCTGTTTGGTCGGGTATTGATGCACAGATCCGGTCAATGCTATGACAGCTATGCGTACTGAAAACAAAAGGAGGCTGCGCTTTCTGCCCCACACCTGAAGACGGGGCTTCCAGCGCGGAACTGGGTGACGAAAAAAATCGATGCATGGTTCAGGGACAAGAAAAGCGGCCGGAAGCGGGTGCTGGTGACCGTATACGACCATGGCTTTGCTGCTTTGGCGTCCGCTGCCGGAATGGATGGCCTGCTGGTTGGAGATTCACTGGGCATGGTTGTCCAGGGGCACCAGGACACCCTTGGCGTCACTCTGCGGCAGATGGTCTACCACACGGGAGTGGTCAGCCGCGGTGCAGGAGACTGTCTGGTCCTTGCTGATCTCCCCCTGGGAACCTACGAGGAGTCGCCACAGCAGGCATGGAGATCTTCCATGGCGCTGCTGCGGGCTGGAGCTGATGTCATCAAGTGGGAAGGTGGGACAGAACTGGCCGGAACCGTATCTTTCTGTGCTGACCGTGGTCTCAACGTCTGCGCCCACATTGGCCTGACCCCGCAGCGTGTGCGCCAGTGGGGGCGGTTCCAGAGGCAGGGAGCCACGCCAGAAGCCTCTGAACGCCTGTACCAGGAAGCGGAGCAGCTGGCCGGGGCCGGTGCCCGCTTCCTGCTTCTGGAAGCGGTGCCAGAACAGCTTGCCCGGGAGATTGCGCGTTCGGTACCGGTTCCAGTCATCGGGATCGGTGCCGGTCCAGATACCGATGCCCAGGTCCTGGTGCTGCATGATGTTCTGGGTCTGGGAAGCCGGATTCCGCCTTTTGCAAAGGCCTTTGCGCCAGGCGCCAAAGTGCTCGGCGATGCGCTGTCGGATTATGCGGAAGCCGTCCGTAGCGGCCGGTTTCCCGAAGGACGGACGGAGGGCTGATGGAACTTTTCCGGGATCCGGCTGCACTGCGGCACTGGCGCCATCGGGCAAGCGGAAATCTGGCTTTCGTACCCACCATGGGAAATCTCCACGAGGGGCATCTTTCCCTGGTGCGTCTGGCCCGCTCGCGGACCGACCGGGTACTGGCAAGCATCTATGTCAGTCCGCTGCAGTTTGGCCCAGGAGAAGATTTTTCCCGCTACCCCCGGACGCCCGCAGAGGATCTCCAGAAACTCAGGGAAAATGGCTGCCACGCCGTTTTTCTGCCAGAGGATGCGGTCATGTACCAGGGGGACCGGGAGGACCGGTGTACCGTTCTCCCCCCCCGGGGGCTGGCTGGCATCCTTTGTGGCGCTTTCCGGCCTGGTCATTTCACCGGCGTCTGCACGGTAGTGCTCAAGCTGCTGCACATGGCCACAC
>DAHXMJ010000007.1 GCA_027365525.1 Acidithiobacillus sp. | reverse complement strand
TTCGGTAGCTTCGACTATCCATACGCTTTTCTGGCCATGGGCACGAACGGGATGGAAAGGCAGTGGGGAGATTCCTTCCGGGGTGGGGGGAAAGGCAAAAGCCCCTCCCTCCCGATTTTTTTCAGCGGATTCATACAGTGCATTGAGGGCATCCACGAGTCCCTGGGAAGATCGGTAGTTGGTGCGCAGGGCATACTGGTGGCCGGCAGTGTGTTTTTTCGCCCGCAAGTAGCTGTGAATGTCGGCACCACGGAAACGGTATATGGACTGCTTGGGATCCCCGATAAACAGAAGCAGCGTTGCCGGGTATGGATCTGCAACCCGGTATATGGCGTCAAAAATGGCATACTGCCGTGCGGAACTGTCCTGGAACTCATCCACCAGCGCAGCGGAATAGCGCTCACGGATGCGGGATGCCAGTGCGCTCCCCCCGGGACCCTGCAGAGCATGGAGGAGGCGGTCCTGAACGTCGCTGAAGCTCTGGACGCCCTCTTCCTGCTTGAGCGCTTCCAGACGGTCCAAGATCTTCTGTCCTGCCTGCATCAGGAAAATGCTGCGCAGGCCCGCTTCCCGGTTTTTCAGGTGGATGCAGTTTTCGAGGATGCGGTCCCATTCGGCTGCCGTTTCGGGCAGATCCGGCCCATGATTTTTTTTGTACAGGGTGGCTAGGGGCGTTCCCAGCTTGCCGAATTCCTGAAGTTCCCCTTCCGGATATGGAAGGGCCATGTCCTGTACCCACCTGTCCAGTCTCCTGATCAGGTCCTGCAGCCTGTGGGGTTTGGCCGAATTCAGGTTTAGGGGATAGGGATCCCGTGCCAGTACCGATTCCAGCCACCGGACATGTGCAGCATGGTAGGGGATCCAGGCTGCCCGGAGTCTTTCTGCCTCTTTGCGCAAAGTCCGCAGACGGTCCATCCATGCCGGGGAAGCGGACGTACTGTCCGCATAAAGAGGGTTTTCTTCCAGCCTGCCGACCGCCTGCTGCAGGCTGTCCGGGTCCGGGTAGAGCCGAAGCAGCCATTCTGCATCTTCTTCCGGGAGCACATAAATGTTCTGGCGCCAGAAATCTTCTGTTGCTTCTTTTACCAGTTCGGAGAAATCAGGCACGAGCTTCTGTCGCGGATCCCAGCCTGCCAGAAGGGCATGTTCGTGAAGGACTCGCTGGCACCATGCGTCAATGGTAAAAATCGCGGCATCATCCATGCCATCGGCAGCCAGTCGCAGTCTACGGGCCAGATGTGGCCGGTCAGCCAAGGGATAGTCAGCGAGTATGTACAGCACTATGCCCTGCTGACCGCTTCTACCATTGCTTCCATGCTTCAGGACCGCCAAACCGGTTTCCAGACAGAAACGGGCTGGAGACATCTGGAACCTGGGGATATCAGCATCCTGGTCCGGCAGCACGAGGAAGCCGTAGTCATGGAACAGGCCCTTCGGCGGCTGGGTCTTCCTGGCGTTATCCTGGGTGAGCGCAGGTCCATCTACCAAAGCGCCGAAGCACAGGAGCTGCTCTGCTGGCTGGAAGCGGCTGCAGCGCCCCTGGACCAGAGGCGGTTACGCATCGCCCTCACGCAAAGACATTTCGGCATGGAGATTGGGGCACTTCACCATCTCCTGGACGATGAAATTGCCTGGGAACAGCAGCAGGAGCGGTTTCTGCGTTACCGTGAACTCTGGGAGCGGGATGGAATTCTGGCCATGCTCCAGCGCAGCCTGCATGATGAATCGGTTCCGGCGCGCCTGCTGGCCCGCTCTGGAGGCGAACGGATCCTGGGCAATCTCCTCCATTTGGGGGAGCTTCTGCAAAAGGCCAGCGTGGAAAAAGAGGGTATAGAGACACTGCTTGCCCATTTCCGCCAATCCATCGAAGACAGTGGCCGCAATGGGGAAGAAGACGTTACCCTGCGGCTGGAAAGCGACGCCCAGTGCATACGCATCAGCACCATTCACGCAGCCAAGGGTCTCCAGTATCCACTGGTCTTTCTTCCCTTTATTGCAGGGGTCCGTGAAGAAAGGGAAAAGGGCCCGGCGCCTGCCCCTGCCGCAGGGGGCATGGATCCCGGTGATCCATCCCCAGACAGGCCAGACGTGGAACGCCTCCAGGAAGACCTGCGGCTGCTCTACGTTGCTCTTACCCGGGCTGAACATGCCCTCTGGGTTGGACTGGCCGAGCCAGAGGCGGGCAAGAAAAAGCGTCCGCTCTGGCATGGAAGCGCCATTGCGCATCTTCTCCGTGGGAATGAGAATTTTTCCCTGGCAGACTGTCTCACGCACTGGAACCGCCATTCCCTGATCCGTGTGGTCTCTCCAGTGATCCTGCCCAGTCCAGACAGGACGGTACCAGAACGGCGGAGTCCGTCCAGCACCATTTCAGCCTACCATGGCCGGTTTGACCGCGACTGGGCCATCTACAGCTATTCCAGTCTTTCCAGGACAGACAAAGGTTGGAAGCCGGTAGTGGCAGAAACCGCCGTATCTGCAACACCTGCACCTTGGCACAGCTTCCCCCGCGGACCGGCATCAGGAATTTTTCTTCATGCCCTCCTGCAATGGCTTGCACGGCAGGGATTTTCGGCACTCGAAAACCCGGCCATGGCATCTGCCTTCAAAGCTCAGACGGCCCAGTTGGGCTGGAGCGAATGGCAGAAACCGCTGCTGGTGTGGTTCAAAAAAATGGTCGGGGTTCCGATACTGGCTGGAATCCCATTTTCCCAAATCACACGCTACCAGACGGAGATGGGATTCTGGTTTCCGCTGCATCATGCGGATGGACAGGCACTGGACAGACTCTGCCTGCAGCACCTATTCCCCGGGAAGATCAGGCCGGCTGCAACTTCCCGGACGCTTTTTGGCCTCATGCGGGGTTTTATGGACCTCGTTTTTGAAATGGATGGCCGTTACTATGTGCTGGATTACAAATCCAGTGCGCTGGGACCGGACGATACCTGCTACCAGGAATCCGCACTGCTGGTGGATGCCCTTTCCCACCGATATGACCTGCAGATTGCCATCTACCAGCTGGCCCTTCACCGCCACCTCCGCCAGCGTCTCGGGACTGCCTACGATCCGGAACGGCACCTGGGTGGGGGACTGGTTTTTTACCTCCGCGGCTGTTCGGGTCCGGGGTCTGGTATCCTGCACCTGTCTGCCTGCCCAGAGCTGACCCTGGCCCTGGACCGCATCGTTGAAAACGGCCGGGAACCGTCATGAACGTCCAGGAAACACTGGGAATCCTGAATCTATGGAAAGAAGCGCAATGGATCCGACCGCTTGATCTGGCCTTCGCCCGTTTTCTCCACCGGCAGGATCCGGAAAATTCCCTGCTGCCACTGGCAGCGGCTCTCGTATCCATGCTCGAAGGACAGGGACATGTCTGCATGGATTTACCACTGTTTCTTTCAGACCCCCTAACTTTCTGGGAACTCGGTTCCCACCAGGGTGGTTTTCCCCACCCCGGGCAGCTGGAGCCCTTTACATTGCCTCCAGAAGGATGGGTCAGCCAGCTGCTATCCAGTCCCGTGGTTGCCTGCAGTACCGAAATTTCCACCTGTACTGGCGCCCCTCCCCTAGTGCTGGAAGGCCAGCGACTGTACCTCAGGCGCCATGCTGTGGACGAATGGGATATTGCCCGCTGCCTCCTGAACCTGGCAACAGGCCCGATACTGGACTGCCGCCTGTCCGGCACAGAACTGGAACGAAAGTTTCCTGAGCAGGAACCTGGTAGTACCGACTGGCAGAAACTGGCTGTTGCCATGGCCCTGGACCGCCAACTGCTAATTGTCACTGGTGGCCCAGGCACGGGGAAAACCTATACCCTTACACGGTTCCTTGGCCTGCTGCTCTCCTCACAGCCAGAAACGAGAGTCAGGCTTGCCGCTCCTACCGGCAAAGCTGCCGCACGCATCAATGAATCCCTGGGAATGTGGGTACAGGCACAGGAGATTCCCGATATCACGGGCCAGTTGCCAACAGCGGTCACGCTGCACCGCCTGCTGGGTGCCCGTTCAGACACCCGCCGGTATGCTTACGATGCCCGCCACCCCCTGGACCTGGATCTTCTCATCGTGGATGAAGCCTCCATGATCCAGCAGGAACTGATGGCAGCGCTGCTGCGAGCGCTGCCTCCCCGTGCCCGTCTGGTACTCCTTGGGGATCCTGACCAGCTGGCTTCTGTAGAAGCCGGTGCTGTACTTGCTGAAATCTGCCGCAGGGCACCCGGATACTCCCCTACCCAGGCTGACCGCCTACTGGAACACTGGGGAATCGTACTGCCAGAAGACCGGATATCACCACGGGCTGCCGCTTTTGATGACAGCCATGCCAGACTGGAGAAAAAACACCGCTTCGGAGGTTCTATTGGAGATCTTGCCGAAGCCATACAGAAAGCAGATCCTGCAGCAGCAGAAATACTGCTCTGCTGCCCTGAATCCCAACCTTTCCTGAAATGGCATTCCATTCCTGACCAGCGCCTTGTGCTGGCGGCGGTGGACCATGCATTCTCTTCCTACTGGAAAAAAGTGCAGAAAGTTCCCTCCAAACTGGCGGAACCGGCCTTTGAGATAATCAGGGAACTGTTTGAGGAAAGTGCAAAATTCCGGCTGCTTTGCGCCCTCAGGCATGGAGAATGGGGCTCGCAGGGGATCAATCTCCTCCTGGAAAACTACTGGCGCCAGAATGGACAGATTTCTTCTGGCCCATGGTATCCGGGACGCCTGGTTCTCATGGAACGCAACCGTCCGGATCTCAAAATTCACAACGGGGATCTGGGGATTTTCCTTCCTGACTCCATGGGCAAAATGCGCGTCTACTTCCCTATCCGGGAGGAACAGAAACCCCACAGTGTATCTCCTGCCCGTCTGGGGGAATGCAGAAGTGCCTATGCCATGACTGTCCACAAAGCCCAAGGGTCCGAGTTTAGCCAGGTAATGCTGCTCCTGCCCCCAGATGACACCCCCCTGCTTTGCCGGGAACTGCTCTATACGGCGGTAACCAGGGCCAAAGAGCATTTCGCCGTCTTCGCAACCGCGGGCATTCTCCGAACCAGCATTCTCCGCCAGACCCACCGGATGAGCGGCCTTGGCGTCCGGCTGGAAAATCTTTCCGTTCCTGTCTCCCATCTTCCAGGGGGAATTTCCTGAACCAACCAGAAAAGGCCCCGACAATCCATAATCTTGGGAAGGAAAGAATCATGCTGATAAAAATTTTCAGAAGGAAAGAACATCGTGCTCTCAGTCTGGCATGAAATGCGTCGCCATAATCCGCTCCCAAGCAGTAACGAACTGCAGGGAGAGGCCATATCCATGGCTCTCCGGATTCCGTCCGCATGGTGGACATAGTCGACCCGAAAACCCGCAGCCGGATGATGTCCAAAATCCGGTCCACCCATACCCGGCCAGAAATTCTCATTCGCCAGCTTCTGCACCGGCAGGGATTCCGTTTCCGGCTTCATGTCCAGAACATGGCAGGAAAACCAGATATCGTTCTCCCCCGGTACCGGGCAGTCATTTTTGTCCACGGCTGTTTCTGGCATGGGCATGACTGCCCCCTGTTCCGGCTGCCAGGAACACGGCAGGATTTCTGGCAGGAGAAAATAGGGCGGAACAGGGAAAATGACCGGAAAGTACTCGCGATTTTGCTTGCAAGCGGCTGGCGCATAGCCGTGGTATGGGAATGCGCAGTTCGGGGGAAACATGCGGATCTTCCGGGTATCACGCAGGAACTCGGCACATGGCTTCGGGGAACCGGTTCCTATCTGGAACTTCGGGGACCTCCGGTTTCCCGCTGACAGGAGACTGCGCTACATCTGTCCGGGATGGAACTGCAGGGCTGCCGAATTAAGACAATATCTCAATCCGCCAGGAGGTGGCCCATCGGGAAAAACATGGCCCAGATGGCTGTCACAGCGTGCACAGCGGATTTCCGTCCGGATCATGCCATAACTGGTATCCACCACCTCACGAAGGTGATCATGGGCATATGGTTCACGGAAGCTTGGCCATCCTGTACCAGATTCAAATTTGGCTGATGAATGGAACAGGGGCAGGTCGCACAGGATGCAGGAATAGGTTCCCGTTCCATGCTCATACAGAGAACCTCCGCAGAATGGAGGCTCGGTTCCATGATCAAAAAGTATGTGGCGGACAGCAGCAGGGAGGTGTCCGGCGAGTTCGCGC
This sequence comes from Acidithiobacillus sp., assembly GCA_027365525.1. Classification (GTDB taxonomy): domain Bacteria; phylum Pseudomonadota; class Gammaproteobacteria; order Acidithiobacillales; family Acidithiobacillaceae; genus Igneacidithiobacillus. Next base: position 1,568 of record DAHXMJ010000007.1, on the reverse strand, counting down.
AGCTTCTCCTGATCCGGCGGGGCAAGATCATATCCAGCGGAAGAAACCCTCATGGCCGGAACTTCTCTTTGGACGAAAAGGAGCCTTGGAGAGGCTCAGCCCTTAGGCAGTATGGAAACATCTGCCGCAGCCGGTCCACTTTGGGTCTGGACACCCTGCAAATATAGGGCTGGTCCTGATGGAGTCTGGCATAATCCTGATGATACTCTTCCGCCGGGTAGAATTTCTCCAGCATCTGGACCTCTGTGACCAGATCGTGGTGGAAAACCCCTTCCCGTTCAAGCTGCCCCATATATGCCCTTGCCACATCTGCCTGCGCGTCATTGACAGCAAAAATGGCTGACCGGTACTGGGGGCCAATATCGTTCCCCTGCCGGTTTTTCTGTGTAGGATCGTGAGCTACACCCAAAAAAACCTGAAGCAGCTGGCCAAAGCCTATTTTTTCCGGATCGAACCGGATATCCACAGCCTCTGCATGATCCGTCATACCGGTGCATACCGTTCTGTAATCCGCATGTTCCGGTTTTCCCCCGGCATACCCTGAAACCACCTGGGAAACCCCCTCAATCTGGCGATATACCGCCTCAACGCACCAGAAACATCCCCCTGCGAAAACAGCCCTGCCAGGGGCATCTGCCTCAGGATCCTGCCAAGCTGGAGGTGCTATCAGAAAACCTTCCATCTTTATCAATCCATTCACATACATCTTGTGGCAGCATATCCTTCAGTTGAATTATCGGCAAATTCTTGCAACGGGCAATCTGCTATTTCCCGCGAACAAAGCACAGGAAAAACCCCCATTCCCAGCAGACCTTTCCCTTGACCCATGCCTGAGTGGGCACCATAATTACCCCCCTCTAGGGGGTGTAGCTCAGTCGGTAGAGCAGCGGCCTTTTAAGCCGTGGGTCGAGGGTTCGAATCCCTCCGCTCCCACCAGTAAAATCAAAAAGTTACCAAAAATTTCCCGCCTTTTAAAATATCTTTCTGGACATTTTCTGGACACCGGGGCTTTCTGGACAGATACTGCTGTCCAGACGGGATGGACAGACAGGTGGACCGGTGGCGGGCTTCTACGAGCAGAAGGACCAGGACGGAAACCGCATTGGCTGGCAGGCCAAGGTCCGGAAGAAGGGCTTTCCTGCACAGAGCAGGGTGTTCCGCACGAAGGCGGCAGCCCAGGCGTGGGCTACCGCCATTGAGGCGGAGATGGTCCGGGGGACTTTTGTCTCCCGCAACGAGGCCGAAAATACTACCGTCTCCGACCTGCTGGACCGCTATGCGCGGGAAGTACTGCCCTCACTAAAAAGCGGTGACCGGGAGCGCAGCCGGGTTAACGTAATCACGGCAGTCATCGGGCAATACTCGCTCGCGGCACTCACCCCACCGGTCGTTGCCGCCTACCGCGACCGGCGTCTTGCCGAAGTGTCTCCCCAAACGGTCAAGCATGAACTGGGTCTTCTCCAGCGGGCACTGAAAATGGCCGTGCAGGAATGGGGCATCGCCCTGCCCGCCGGGCTGCCGACCACGCTGGTAAAAAAGCCCAAACTGCCACGGGGGCGGGACCGCCG
>DAHXMJ010000033.1 GCA_027365525.1 Acidithiobacillus sp. | reverse complement strand
CCGCATCGAACGGGGAGACCGGGTAGGCATCATCGGCCCCAATGGCGCCGGAAAAACCAGCCTGCTACGCCTCATTCTGGGGCATCTGGCACCACAGTCGGGCCACGTCCGCCTGGGAACCCAGCAAAAAGTAGCCTATTTCGACCAGCTGAGAAGCCAGCTGGATCCAGAATCCAGGGTCATGGATGTCATTGCCGACGGAAACGATTTTCTCGACATCGATGGGGAGCGCCGCCATGTGCTGGGCTACCTGCAGGATTTCCTGTTTTCTCCCGACCGTGCGCGGGGTCCGGTAAAATCCCTCTCCGGAGGAGAAAGGGCCCGTCTCCTGCTCGCGAGGATTTTTTCCCGTCCCGCCAACATTCTGGTGCTCGATGAACCAACCAACGATCTGGACCTGGAAAGCCTTGACCTTCTGGAAGACCGTCTCCAGGCATTTCCAGGCACCGTGCTGCTCGTCTCCCACGACCGGGAATTTCTGGACCAGGTGGTGACCCAGTGCATTGTCAGCCTCGGCAGGGGACACTGGCTGAACATGGCGGGCGGCTATGGGGACTGGCTGGAATGGCAGGCCGCACAGATCCGGACGGCAGCCAGGGAACCGGATTCCGGAAAAGCGGCCCCGGACCGCAACCGCGGACAGCGCCGACGACGGCTGGAACTGAGCTTCCGCGAGCAGCAGGAACTGGAAAAACTCCCCGAAAAGATCGAGCATCTGGAACAGCAGCAGCTGCTGCTGGCCACCAGGCTGGGCGAGCCCGATGCCTACCGGGATCCTGGGCGTGTGCAGCTCCTGCAGGATGAAAGCCGCCATCTGGAGGAACAGCTGGCCGCTGCCTATGCCCGCTGGGAAGTCCTGGAAACCCGGCTCCAGGAAATCGCCAGCCAGCCGGAATTTCCCTAGGTCCCGCCGGGCCCCTTGCGCGCCTGTCTGCCGGATCTGCCGAGGAGCATGTGCAGGGCTGCAGCGTCTAGGGAAGCGGGCACCAGGGATGCCAGAACCCCAAGGGCCATGGCCACCCATGGATGGGGAGGAACCACCGGCGCCGGGACCATGCCCTGCCAGTGCCAGGGAATCCCGAGAGCGGCAAAGCCCAGCATCAGGCCCGGGACCAGCAGCAGGGCATTCAGTGCCAGCAGAAGAAGTGCCCCCAGAAGTACCAGAAGCACTGCCCCGATTCCCCGGACCCAAAGACCCGCGACCGGGACTATCCGCGATAGACCCACAGCAGGATCTCCTTTCTGGGCAGGCGGACCACATGTCCGTCCGGAAAAGTCAGCCAGGCTTCCGCCGTGAAGGCAGAAGCGCTATAGCGGGGATTCGCCTCAAAAGCTCCAGGCCAGTCTGGCGCGGGCTGTACCTTTTCCCCAGCTGCCTCCAGCTTCCCGGCACCTGCAGGATTCACATAGATGTGGGAAACCGGAATGTGCGTCCTTGTCGCAGCGACCAGCACCCCAACCAGGATGGCTGCAATCCCGGCAGCCAGAATGCCTGCTACCCAGCGGTCCCTGGAATTCACTTTCCTCCCCCTCCTTCCGCCCAAATCTCGGCCTGGACCGTTGTCACCCTGCTATCACGGGACTGGCATACCTGTCCGCCACACCACCGGGGGGCCACATCCCGCTGCTCAAGCGCATGCCGCATGGTCACCCGGAAAACGGGTGCCGATTCGACTCCACCAAAATTCCAGTGTTTGGTACTCCCTCTCAGGGACACGGCCATTACGAGATCCGGGGAAAAGCCGGGAGCAAAACCAACAAACGTGGCATTGGTCTTGTTCTTGAGAAACCCCCCTTTGCCATTTGCCAGGTTGGCCGTTCCGGTCTTCCCGGCTACCTGGTAGCCGGGAATGGCAGCAAGAATTCCCGTGCCATTGGCCGCACAAACTCCTTCCAGCCAATGGATCAGGTGCGCGGCAATGGCGGCGGGCATGATTTTCTGGGGCGTTCCTTTCTGCCCCTGGACCAGTACCGGGGGGAAGTGGTAGCCACCATTCGCTATTGCGGCGTAGGCATCCGCCAGCTGCAGGGTCGTAACCGATACTCCGTACCCCAATGCAATGGTGGCGTGCCGGGCACGGTCCCAGTTCTGGGGCAGGGGCAGCACCCCTGCCGTTTCACCAGAAAATCCCAGATCCGGAGCCTTTCCAAATCCCGCAGCCTGGTACATGCCATAGATGGCATCTGGCTGGGTCCGCAGGGCAACCTTGGCGGCACCAATGTCGCTGGAATATTTCAGGATATGGGCCAGGTCCAGCTTCCGGTGGACCACATCGTCCCGGATGCAGAAACCGCCGATCGGCAGGCAATGCGCCACATGGAAAGTCTGGTCCGGCTGTACCGCCCCGGTTTTCAGGGCGGCCGCGATGACAAAGGGCTTCATGACCGAACCTGGCTCAAAGGCCTGATGCACGGCGTTATTGACATAATCCAGGGGATTGCCGCAGCCGCTGCGGGAATTGGGATTGCAGGAGGGTACGCTGACCATGGCGAGAATATGTCCGTTATGGACATTCATCACCACGGCGGATCCGTTCGCGGCACCGAAGTGTCTCTGGGCAGCCAGCAGGGTCATATAGGCCCAGTACTGGATTTCAGGATTGATGGTGAGATGCAGGCTGTGCCCGTTCCGGGCAGGTACGGGATGTCCGAGTACCCGCAGAACCTCGCCCTTTCCGTCTACGAGAACCCTTTCGGAACCGGGTGTTCCCGCAAGCCAGCTGTCATAGCCTCTCTCGAGACCCGCCGCACCATGGTGGTCCAGGTGCACAAGGCCAAGCAGCGCGGTGGTAACCGGCCCCATGGGGGAATAGGTACGGCTGGTCTTCTCCACGTAGATTCCGGGAACATGCAGGGCATCCAGTGCCCGGCCCAGCTGGGGATGCACCTGCCGCAGAATATAGGCAAAAGCAGCTCCACCCCCATGAACCCGTCTTGAGAGCACGGCTGGATCCATGTGCAGGGCAGCGGCTACCTGGCTCCACCGGGCCTGGTACTGGTCGAAAATCCTGGGATCCACCCATATGGTCACGGCGGGAGCGTTCACGGCCAGGGGCTTGCCATTGTCGGCGTAGATCACGCCTCTCAGGGCAGGCAGTGGGCGCGTCTGTTCATACCGCATTGCTCCCTGCCCCTGAAGGCGCTGTTCCTGCCACCACTGCAGATCGGTATCCCGCGCCAGGACCATTCCCAGACCGGCCAGTATGAGCAGGATCAGGGCCACAGCCCTCCAGCGGGGCAACGGTTTGCGCATGGGTTCAGGCATGGGGGAAATTCATGGGTGGTAGGGGCATTGCGGGTCTGCACAGGCGTTACCACGGCTTCCACCCGGACTTTCGGGTACCCAGTGGCCACAGCGCTTGCAGGAGCGCAGCGGGATGGCATCCGGAACCTTCCGCTCTGGCCGGGAAGATCTGCGCCTATACCAGAAAAAACAGAGGATGGCTGCAGCTACTGCCAGAATTTTCCACATCTGCCCGTTATCCCTCCGAGGCCTGTGGAATGGAAAAAACCCCGGTATGGGCCGTGCGTTCATTGGTCGGGGCGAGAGGATTCGAACCTCCGACATCCGCCTCCCGAAGGCGGCGCTCTACCAGGCTGAGCCACGCCCCGATACTGTTCAGTGGTCCCTCTGGACCGAAAAAACCGCCAGGAATTCGAGGGCCGCCCTTTCAGGACCTTCGGGGAATCCTGAAAGGCATTTTCGTGCCTCTTCCGCATTTTCCTGCGCGGAGGCGACAGTGTATGCAATTGCCCCGGTTCTGGCAATGATCTCCAGCACCCGGGGCAGATGCTGGCGGCCTTCATCCCCCAGGGCCTCACGGAGCACTTCCCGCTCCTCCGGCTCCGCCTTCTGCATGGCATGGATAAAAGGCAGGGTGGCCTTGCCATCTGCCAGATCGTCCCCGGGATTTTTCCCCATTTTCACGGCCTCCGCCTGGTAATCCAGAGCGTCATCCATCAGCTGGAAAGCAATGCCCAGGAGTCGGCCATAACGCGCCAGCGCTTCTTCCCTCTCCCTGTCCATCCGGTTCAGGATGGCCCCGATCCGTGCAGCGGCCTCAAACAGTTTCGCCGTCTTGGCCGCAATAACCGCAAAATAGGCATCTGCACCCAGATCGGCATCATCCGCATTTTCCAGCTGGGCCACTTCTCCCTGGGCAATGATGCTGGTGGCTTCAGCAAGAGTCGCCAGGACCCGCATGTCCCCATCCCGCACCAGCATTTCAAAGGAACGGGCGTAGAGAAAATCGCCCACAAGAATGGCCGCCGCATTCCCCCACAGATGGTTCGCTGTGGCGTTACTGCGGCGCAGCTCCGAACCATCCACAACGTCATCGTGAAGCAGGGTTGCAGTGTGGATGAACTCGATGACCGCGGCCAGCGGGACGGGGCGGGCAGTGCGGTCTCCCCCCATGCGGGAAGCAAGAAGCAGCAGGATGGGACGCAGCCGCTTGCCGCCTGCATTGATGAGATAGGCCCCCATGGCCGGTATGGTGGGCACACCGGAGTGCAGCTGTTCCTGGATGACGCGGTTGACTGCCTGCATGTCGGCAGAAACAAGCCGGTTGACGTCATCAAGATCCATGGATGGTAGTCTCCTGTAGGAAAATCGCGTGCCTGACCCTCCATTTCCCAGGGCAGATGGCCAATTGTCCAGACGCGCGCATCTCTTTGTCAAGGACAGAAAAGCCCTTGCAATACGAGCCTTCCAGAGGCGCACACCCAGGAAAACAGGAACGCAGGCAGGTCCCGGGGAAACAGTCCACGCCAGGGAAAAAGAGTGGCCGTCCGGGCAGGGCGACATCCCTGCGCTGCAGTCCGTCAGCGCTTCACCCTAAAGGGAAATGCCTTCTTCGGCCATGGCCTCAAAATAGCTGGATACCTGGCCGTCCGGAACCGTAACCTTCAGGGCCCAGGCCATGCTGAGCATGGCCAGTAACGCAACCCACAGCATGGACCAGTAAAACGGAATGTCTCCCGTACCCCCCAGAACCCCGGGTCCGAAGTAGGACAGCAGCCAGAGGCCGCCAAAATAGGGAAAAATCCAGGTAATATGGTAGAAACCCGATTTTTCTCCAGGAATTCTGCCCTGCACCAGCCGGAACAGCCCATAGAGCAGGAGAACACCAAACAGCACACCGAAAATGTAGCTCAGGGCCTCAAATCCTCCCCAGTATGCCACCAGGGACGAGAGCACAAACGCAACCGGGGCAACCACCCGGGCACCCCAAAGACGGAACGGGCGTTTGAGGCCAGGAACGGAACACCGCAGCTGCAGGAGAACAATGGGACCAATGCCATAGGTTATGACGGAAATCGTGGTGATGAAGCCGACCAGCTTCTGCCAGGAAGGAAACGGGAGAAAATAGAGGCAGCCGATGACATAGGCCACCACCACCCCGGCCCATGGAACGCCTTTCCCGTTGACCCGGGTGAAAAAGACGGGTCCTGCGCCCACTTCCCCATTGGCGACTACGGCGCGGGCCGCCGAGGTAGCATAGGCAAGTGCCGTTCCACCGGGAGATATGAGGGCATCCGCATAGATCAGGACCGCCAGCCAGCCAATGCCCAGAAGCGAGGCAATGGCGGCAAAAGGTCCAAACAGCCCCGGGAACTGGAGCCTGTCCCAGCCATTCACCAGCTGCTGTGGAGGCATGCTGACCAGAAAGGCCCACTGCAGCGCCACATAGACAAAAGCGCCCACCACAATCGCACCAATCACGGCACCCGGAATATGCCGGCCCGGATTCCGGGCCTCTCCACCAAGCTCGATGGCCTGGCGGAACCCCAGGTAACTAAACACGATCCCGGAGGAGGCCACGGCAACAAACATGCCGTGCAGGTTTTCACCCCATGCCCGGACCTGCAGATTTTCAGGATGGTAGCTGTACAGGACAAGCACTGCACAGGTCAGGACCGGAATGCCAAGCTTCCACCAGCCCAAACCGGAAAATATCTGTGCTACCCGACGGATTCCCAGAAAATTCAGCAAAAACAGAAAGCCGAGGAGCAGGACCGCCGCAAGGAAGCCGGGCTCCGCCAGCAGACCCGAATCTCCCCGCAGAAGACCCGGAACATAGTTGTTGGCATAGGTAATCACCGCCATCACCTCTACTGGAGCAATGGCAATATAAAACATGAACAGGAGCCACGCCCAGATTTTCCCCAGAAGATTGCCATGAACCACACTGGCGATATGGGTGGCTGCACCCGCCCTGGGGAAAAGTGGTCCCACTTCCGCATAGGTCAGTCCCAGAAAAAGGATGGTCAGGGCACCAATAAGCCAAGATCCGATACTGAGCGGACCGGCCAGCCGTGCTGCGTTCAGGGGGCCGAAAAGCCAGCCGGAACCGATGATTCCCCCAAGACTGGAGAATATGAGACCGGAAAATCCTACCTCGCGTCTCAGTTTTCCCGTCACATGTTTCTCCCTGCAATGGACCGTGTTCCTGGAGCTGCCGGGCAGTGCTGCCCGGCTTCAGCTTTCATCATACCCAGGATACCGGTTCCATCAACCAGGACAGGGGAAGATGGCGGAATACAGGACACGGAACAGACCCGTCTGTGTGCCATGGCAGCCATGGGGTCCATGCGGAAAAACCATAGCGCAGATAGTGGCCTGGCAGGAGTCTCCATGGCAGGATCCAGACAGAAAAAAGCACCACAACCGTGGTGCATCAGCCAAAAACCGTTTTTTTGTTGAGGAGCGTTTAAAATCAGGGCTTCACGTAATCAAATCCGTGCGATTCCAGCTGCATGATACGGACAATTCCCCCAGGCACGATCACCGCTGCGGGAACCAGCTTCGGCATATGGCCAAACTGTTTCTTCATGCTCAGCATCGTGTTGTGGCAGGCGTCAAACTCGACACCCTCGGCGTTCATGGCCTGTATCCTCTGTGCTACCGGGCTGCGGGACAGGAGCATTTTCACTCCAGGGCCAAAGGTTACCACCACAACCTGGACTTCTTCCTGGCCAAAATAGTTCAGAATATTCTGGGTATTGTTCAGGACGAGATTCCAGCGGGCCTTGCTGGCCTGACTCACCTGTATTACCAGTTTCTTCCTGGCGAAAGGATGGTCATGCACAAAAGCCGGCTTGTTGTAATGGAAATCCCCAAGCATGGAGGTGTTGGCAGATGCCACATCCAGGCCTGCCAGACCCAGAAGCAGAGCCCCTGCTGCCGCCAGGATGATTTTCACTGATATTTTCCGCATTAACAGTCTCTCCTGTTCAGAACGAAATCATGGCCTGCATGGCAAACTCATTGTCCAAAGCCCGGCTTACCGCCACACCCGGGGTATTCGGGGCAACGAATGGGGCCTTGATGGTACGGAAATAGTAGCCTGCCATGATCTTGGTAATGGGGGTGATATGGTACTGGAGTGCTACCGCCCAGGTTCTGAAAATGCGCTCCTGTGCAGCAATGTTCGGCAGGCGGTCATAGTAGTCGTAACGGAGGCTCATCTCGATATGGCGGGTGAGGAACAGCCCACCCTCGACATAGTATCCCGAGGCTGAATTGCTGATACCAGGATACAGCTGGGTCTGGTAGAGTGCCGGCGCAAGACCCAGCTGCCGGGTGAAGGCCGACGGCGCGTCAATCCAGCCGTTGCCCCGCATGTACTCGAATTTCAGCATCCTTCCCCAGGGGTGCATGTAGCCCTGCAAATATTTGAAGCCGGCTCCCTCCCGCTGCATGGCATAGCCGCGCCCCAGCAGGGTGGGCTGCGCATACTGGTACCACAGCCAGGCGGTCACATCACTGCGGAACGGACCATGCCCTCCCAAAAGGTAGGAGCCCTGTACCCGTGCGGCATAAAGTGGGCTGTGGGACTGGTTCTCTGCAGCAACACTGCCAAACATCCCCACCATGGCCCCGTAAGCCAGCTGCCAGTGTCCCCAGTTCTTCCAGTCAAAAAGCTGCACACCCGGATACCGGAAGCTATTCACTCCGAGGCCGGCTGAACCGGGAATCAGGTAAGACCCGGCAGCAGGAGCATTCGCTGCAGTAGCTGCATTCGTATTGTAAAAGGGCTGCAGCATCAGCTGGTTGATGACAGATGGGAAAACGGCATAGTTGTAGCTCATATACCCGTTCATTGCATCCTCTGCACTGGGCGCACGGATAATCCCGACCTCGACCCGTGCCCCCGGGATATAGCTGAACACGATGTGGGCATCTATCAGCTGGGGCTGGTATTCCCCACCGACATTGGTGGCCGCATTGTTTCCAAATTCCCCCGCAAAGAAATAGGAAATATGGCGGTTTGCCCACCCGCGGACCATCAGCCGCGCGCGCTGTATGGTCAGGGTCGTACTCTGGGTAAGATTTGGTCCAACCAGATTTGTGGAAGGAACGGCAGCAAAATATCTGTGCAGATTCGGATTATAGATAGACGCCGAAGTTCCTGGCATGGCCCATATGGTGGGTTCAATAAATCCCGAAAAAAGAGAAATTTTTGGTGGATTCAAATCCTGCAGTTTAAACCAGTTAGCAGCTGTAGCAGTGGAAGAAAATACCACCAGTGATACGCCAGCCGATGTGCAGAGCGCAATTTTCCGTAGCCTTTCCATCACTCTTTCCCCCGCATGTTGATTTTTTATACTGGAAGCATAGTATGCAACTTGCGTACCACGAAAATGCTGACATGCTTTGCAACAATAGTCTCAAATTGGACAGAAATCGGGTTATTGGCATTCCCGTTAGGGACAGCCAGAAAATTAACGACCAGTTATTTGACCGCGGAGAATTTCAATGAAAAATGTATTGCTTATGAAGTCCCTTGGCCTGGCCGCCGGACTCCTGGCCGCTTCTGCAGGTATGGCGCAGGCCGGATCCATCTATGTCGAAACCATTCCCGCATCCATGCCTGTGGCCCAGAAAGAGGTGCGCGCAGCCCTTACCCACCACCATTTCAAGGTGGTCATGAATATTGATATCCTGCGCAAAATCAAGGCGAAGCAGAAGATTCTCCACATCCCGGACTTCAACAAGGCCGGGTACAGCGACGTCCGGGCAATGGTATTCTGCAACCCTGTTCTTTTCAGCGGCCTGCTCAACGGGGACCCGGAAACCGCCTCGGTGTGCCCCCTGAACCTGACCATGTACAGCAAGGGAAAAGTCACCACGGTTGCTTATGCCGAACGCTCCGCATATACCCATGGCACTGGCGCCCAGGCCGTTGGCGAGAAGATTGACCATATGGTCATTGGCAGCCTGAAGAGCATCCCTGGCAGCCATTCCTGACCCCCACAGCGGACGGAATGGCAGGGAAAAAAATTGCGCTTCCCCTGTCAGACCGCCGCTGCACATGTCTGGGCGAAAGTCCGGGCACCCTGGTCAGGGCTAACCGTTTCTTCTCCGGTACGCAGGAGAACCCGGGCAGCACTGGCCAAGGGAAACACGGGGTCCGGGATCCGACACCCGGGCACGGCTGCTGCCCCGTCCGAAACAGCCCGCTTTCCCCGATCCAGCAGGGAAAGCCTTCGGCAACCCAAGCGGAGATACACCCCCCATTTTTCCGGCAGCCAGTTTTCTCTTCCCAAAAAGATGGGGCAAATCCATTACAGGCCCAGCTGAAATTTTACCAAAAATCCTTGGATGGATGTACGTTTTCAGGAAATTTACCCTGAATTTTCTGACGCAATATTTCCTGCACAGAGATTCCGCAACTTTTATTTCCAGACCCATAAAAAATGAGGAATTCCGGATATTCCATGCGCCACAACGATGCCAAAAATTTAACAGTAATAGACGATTATTATCATGTATGACCCGCTGGAAATACTGCATGCACCACAGACAGAAAAATCCCTTTATCCCTTTAAAATCTCTTCGCATGAATAGGGCATCCATCCAAATTCTGGAAAATTTATAGAGTCCAGACAGAGCCGCTGGACCATATGGTATCCCCACAATGCAGCCGGAGCTAGAAGGGCTGGAAGCTCCATACACTGGCCGGAACATGCCTGCCTCCTGTCCCAGAGAGAGATCCAGAATCTTTGCCAGCGTACCAGAACTGCAGGCAACTGCCTCCATTGGCGCCTCACCCGGCGGATACCTGCGCCTGTGACCAGCCGCCTCACGGAATACGGCACACTGGCCAACCTGGTGGTAGCCATGGGAAATACCGTCATCGCCGGGAAATGGAGTCGAAAAGCTTTTCAGCGGCGATTCGGCCAGAACGTCTGCGACCGGGCACCGGAGAAATTCATGGGCCGGCTGCGTCGCAAGGCCGCAAGTGGCAGTGGGTGGGGGCATGACCGTTTTTCCCATCCGGCCAAAAGCCGACAGGGGAGCAGGTGCCACAATCAGGCGCTGGTTTGTCCCTGAAACTGGCAGATTCCCACGACGGTTAGCGGCCGGACAAACATGGCAGAACAGGCCACCCGGGACTGGTAGCCATACGGGATTTCTGCAGACACCCTGGAGGGACGCCCTGATGGGGGAATCCATCCAGCAGTGCCACGGCCTATCTACCTCTCCCGGAATTTCCTTTCGCCTCTGCCACAGGCGGTTCCCCTTCTCTTCCCCTTTCTGCTGGCAGCGCTCCATATACCGTACAGCGGGATTCCCGCGCGTACCCTACCAGCAGGACATGGTTCTGCCCTGCGACATCAATGGCCAGGCTGCTGACACCAGACACTGCGGCCACAACAGGAATACGCCAGGCCAGCGCCTTGCGCAGGATTTCAAAACTGAGCCGTGATGAAACTACCAGAAGAGTTGCGCAGCCAGGTTCCTGCCCGAAATGCAGGGCCGCACCAAGAACCTTGTCAACCGCGTTATGGCGCCCGATATCTTCCCGTACCAGAACCGTTCCAGAAGAAAGACGCAGGGCCGCAGCATGGGTGTTGCCATTCTGCAGGTTCTGGATCTGCTGGCGCTCCATTTCCGAAAACGTGGCGGAAATCTCCGGCGCATCCACCTTTGCGTGGCCCACGGCAAGGGGGGGGAAGGGCTGCAGCCCAGAGAAATCCGGTATACCACAGAGACCGCAGGCACTTCCTCCAGGGAGAGCCCGGTGCAGGGCGCGGGCACGGCCAGCGGCAGCGGCTGACACCTGGACATAGATTGCCAGTCCTTCCGCAGTCCCGGCCATTTCCAATGCGAGCAGATCTCCCGGTTTTTGCAGAATGGCCTCGGTCCAGAGAAAACCGCGTACAAAATCTTCCAGATCCAGGGGAGTAGCGAGCATGACGGCATAAGGATCGCCATTGATCACGATGGAAACCGGGATTTCCTCGACTACAGCTTCCTCCCGGGGATCGCCCCAGGAATCACCTGCCCAGGGATGTGCCAGGGCGGAAACTACTCTGGGTGGCTGTCCTGCTGACACAGGGCTTTTCCTTTCTCCGTAAGGCGCAGCCACAGGTGGAGTCCTTCTTCCTCGCGGACCAGGTAGCCAAGCCCCCCCAGATAGGGATCCTCGCAAAGGAAAAGCAGGAGGCGCTCCAGCTGGCTGCGCCGCAGTTTCAGGTGACTGGCGGCAGCCGTCGCGGACCGTACACCCCCGTGGCAGCAGAGGTACTGCAGCAGTTCAACCGCCAGATCTTCTGGTTCCCGGGGTTCAGCCATCTGCCGGAAGCCGCAGGGTAACGACAATAGATTTGGATGTCGGTGTCCTCGCCCGCGCCGCATAACTGTCCAGCGGTACCAGCACGTTGAGCTCGGGATAGTAGCCAGCCAGGCAGCCGCGCGGAATATCGTAGGGCAGCAGCACAAAACCGGATGCCCGGCGCTCGCCATCATGCCAGTGCGATACGATATCAACCCTGTCTCCCCCGGAAAAACCCGCCTCTTCAAGATCTTCTGGATGGATAAAGCAGATGTTGCGGGCTCCAGAAACACCCCGGTAGCGGTCCTCAAAACCGTAAATTGTGGTGTTGTACTGGTCATGACTCCGTACAGTCATCAGGCGGTAGCTCCGCTCAGCCAGCTCGGGGCTGTACTGGGCGGCCACCACATCTGCTAGAGGACGTGCCAGAAAATTGGCCCGGCCATTAGCCGTAGGCCAGATCCGGCGGCGTGGTGGCAAATCCAGATGGAACCCGCGTGCCCGGTGTACGCGCGCATTGAAATTCTCAAAACCGGGAATAACCTCGGCAATCCGGTCGCGAATCCGGTCATAGTCGGCGGCCAGATCCTGCCAGGGGATACGGCTGTCGGGCAGAACCGCCTGGGCAAGACCTGCAACAATGGATACCTCAGAGCGCAGATGGGGTGATGCCGGGGGACGGATGCCCTGGGAGACGTGCACCATGCTCATGGAATCTTCCACAGTAATGCCCTGTGGACGTCCGTTTTGCAGATCAATCTCGGTACGTCCCAAGCAGGGAAGAATGAGGGCATCTTTTCCATGTACCACATGGGACCGGTTGAGCTTCGTGGTCACATGGACAGTAAGCTCTGCCTCCTGCAGTGCCCGGTGGGTACGGGCAGTGTCCGGGGTAGCATTGGCGAAGTTCCCCCCCATTCCAAAAAACACCCTGGCCGCGCCACGCTCCAAGGCCTCAATGGCGGCAACAACATCATAGCCGTGCTCCCGGGGGGGAGAAAAACCGAAAACCTCTTCCAGCCGGTTGAGAAAACGTTCCGGAGGCCGCTCCCAGATCCCCATGGTGCGGTCACCCTGTACGTTGCTATGCCCCCGTATCGGGGCGGCCCCAGCCCCTGGCCGCCCAATGTTTCCCTTGAGGAGAAGCAGGTTAAGCAGCATGTGGATCGTATCAACGGCATGGGGATGCTGGGTGATTCCCATGCCCCAGGTAATGATGGATGCCGGGCTGGAGTCATAGATCCGGCCCACCTCTTCCAGTTCACTGCGGGACAGGCCGCTTTCGGATTCGATGCAGGACCAGGGGGTATTGCTGACGAGATCTGCAAAGGATGCAAAACCATGCGTGTGTTCGGCGATGAACTCCCCATCCACTGTGCCCTGTTCCAGAATGTAGCGGGCAATCCCCAGCGCAACCGCATAATCACCTCCAAGCCGGGGCTGGTAGACATGTGCAGCCAGCCGTGTTCCCCGTCCGGTGAGCATCTCTGCGGGATTTTGGGGATGGACAAAACGTTCCAGCCCCCGTTCTTTCAGTGGATTGAAAGCAAGAATCCGCCCCCCCCGTTTCACGACCTCACGCAGGGTGGCAAGCATCCTGGGATGGTTAGTGCCCGGATTATGCCCGAACATCAGGACCAGCTGGACGTGGTCGAAGTCCTCAAGGGTAACAGTGCCCTTGCCGATTCCGATGGAATCGGGCATCCCCACACTCGTAGGTTCATGGCACATGTTGGAGCAGTCTGGAAGATTGTTGGTACCAAACTGTCTCACGAACAGCTGGTATAAAAAGGCAGCTTCGTTGGAGGTCCGTCCAGAAGTATAAAAAACCGCCCCATTGGGGGAATCCAGGTGCTGGAGGTGGCGGGCAATCCGGGCAAAAGCCTCCTCCCATCCAATAGGCTGGTAGTGGTCACTGGCGGCATCGTAAGCCATCGGCTCTGTCAGCCGGCCCTGCTCCTCAAGCCAGTAGTCATCCTGGCCGGCAAGGTCAGTGACCGTATGGGCGGCAAAAAAATCCCGGGTCACCCGTCGGCTCGTCGCCTCTGCAGCCACCGCCTTCACGCCATTCTCGCAAAATTCAAATGTGGAATGCACATCCGGATCTGGCCATGCACAGCCCGGACAGTCAAAACCCTCGGCCTGGTTTGAACGCAGCAGAAGTGCGGTACCATCGGCAAGAATGCCCTCCTGCCGCATGCTCTGAATGGAGGCGCGCAGGGCACCCCAGCCTCCAGCCGCCCTGTCGTACGGATGAAATTTCAGTACATCAGCCATAAAAAATCTCCCTGTATCCAGCCTTTCTGCGAAAGGGGGCAGGAATCAGATTCCTGCAACGGCAGCCTGCCGTGCTGCTTCAAGACCAATGGCAGCCCAGTCGATGTCCTTATCTCCGCGGGCGGCCAGGGCAAGAAACCGCTCTCGCAGGATACCAGCAAAAGGCATGGGGACAGATAGCGTTTCTGCTGCCTGCTGGACCAGCCCCAGATCCTTCTGACCAAGGGGCGCAGCAAAACCCGCCGGGCGGACAGCCCGGTCCGCCAGTAGCTTTCCATAATTGTGGTGCACAGGCGCGGTAAAAAGGGTACGGGTCAGAAAATCAAGGTAGGCGTGGCGGTCAACTCCCCCCTTTTCGACCAGAGCCATGGCTTCACCCATCGCTTCTATGGTGGCCGCAATCAGAAAATTGCCACTGAGCTTGACCAGATTGGCCATCTCCGGTGCCCTACCCACCCACCACAGGTCTTGGCCAATCAAACGAAAAAGGGATTCCAGACGTTCCACTGCAGCATGGTCTCCGCCAGCTACCAGGAAGAGTCTGCCTGCCGCAGCGGCATCTGGCCGGCCAAAAACCGGCAGCGACAGAAATACCTGTCCGTGGTCCGCGTGACGTTCCGCCAGCTCGGCCGCAAGAGAAACACTGATGGTACTGCAGGAGACATGGACTGCACCGGGCTTGAGGCTATCCAGCAGCGTACCACTGGCAAGAATCGTCTCCCGTACCGCCCTGTCGTCCGCAAGCATGGTAAAAACCACATCATAGTCCCCGAGGGCGGCAGGTTCCGGGACGGCTTCTGCACCCTTTTCTAGCAGCATTCCTGCAGCCAGCGGATTTCGGTTGTACACACCAAGAGTGCCATGGCCCTCAAGCAGGCGCGATGCCATGCCGGACCCCATCCTGCCCAGCCCCATAAACCCCAGTCGCATACCCACCTCCATACAAACCGGTTGGTTTAAAACTAGCCCACGGTGACCCGCCCGTCAATGCCATCCTGGTGCCTGGGAATTTTCACCAGGAAAAAGATACCTGAGTGCCGCGGGACTCCGGGTTTTACCCCGATATTCCTGACACATCCAAAAAACCTGATAATGGGCACGGAGGTGTGTTATGTCGACAAGGAAGAAGTACTCACCGGAATATAAACAGGAAGGTGTGCCGAGGGATGTGGAACTGGCCACGCTCAGGCGGGAACTGGCCCTGGTCAAAAGGGAACGGGATTTTTTAAAAGAAGCGGCTGTAGGTTCAATTGATCAACGCAACACCCATGTTAAAACAGTGGATTGCAGAGGATCGTTGGATGAAGCGCATGTTCACAGCACAGGAAAAAGAGTTTGCCTTTGATTCATGGAAGAACGGAGCTGGCTTCAGTGAGATTGCCAGTATCCTGGAATCAAAACCGGGAACCATTTTCACCATTTTGCGAGATACCGGCGGTATCAAGCCAAGAAAACGCAAGCGGCCAGCATCGCATTTAACACTGGAGGAGCGAGAAGAAATACGTGCCGGACTATCTGCAAAACAGAGTATCCGAACAATCGCACGCGCACTCAATCGAGCTCCATCGACAATATCCAGGGAAATTCAGCGCAATCGAGGTCGGCGATATTACAGGGCGGTGGACGCCAACAACCGGGCTGGCCGTATGGCAAAACGTCCAAAGGCGTGTTTGCTTGAGCAGAATGCCGAACTGGGGCGCATCGTCATTGAGAAGCTGAAATCAAAGTGGTCCCCAGAGCAAATATCCGGATGGCTCAAGAAAACAATGCCAGGCTGCCAGTCGATGCAAATATCGGCCGAAACGCATTGCCAGTGGCGGTGCTGATGCCCTGTCATTCCTCCATCAGCCCCATGTGCAGGCTCTCATCCAGCAGGCCATCAGGGTTTGCGACAGGGAACTGCAAGGACCCGGCCAGACAGGCCAGCACAGACGCAGCTCACCAGCAGCAGGTGGGGATTATCAGGAAACTTGGTGTACAGGCTGATCTGTGGAGGCTGCCTGCAGTGCATCCGGATATGGCCGGTGCATGGAAAGCCAGAGCATTGCCCTATCCGCGCAAGGTGACCACCCTGCAGGAAGGGGATGCCCCAAAGCGGCCCCACCGGCACATTCCCACCGGCGATCCGCAGCACCAGGGCCATGGGCATGACTCACCATCCGATTTGCTGTAGCCGCCCGCCACCAGGCAGAAATTTTCAGGAATGCAGAAAGGGCTGATGCGCGTCCCGTTTGAGCGGAATTTCCATCCTGACGCTGAGCCGTTGGGGGGGCCAAACATCAGAAAAGCCTGCCTGAAGGTGGTCGTGTTCGGTTTCCAGATCTTTCAGCCGGTTGGCATCGGATACGTCCGTTCCGCCAAATATGTTACGCCACAGGTGATAACCCGCTTCAGAAAGCCATGACGTCAGCAGGGTTTATTCACCGGCAACCGCCTTCTGCAAAAAACCGGTGATCGGTTCTTCCGTAAAGCACTTCTTTATATCCAGTCTCCTTCCTTTCCGGAATCGGACTCCAAATCGTTCTGCTGCTCAATTCAGGGGGGATGTTGGGAGAGCGACCAAAGCCGCAGTGAGGATCCATTTTATGGATCGGTCCTCAGTAAAACACGCACGAGGTTAAGCCGTTTCTTTCTGGGGTTAGCCCGGGAAAATATAGGCACTTGGAAAACATTCCTAAGTGCCTATTTTATTTGGCTCCCCGGGACAGGCTCGAACTGCCGACCTAGTGATTAACAGTCTTAAAATTATAATATAAAAAACAATATGTTAAATGTGTTTTTGTGGAAAATCAGGCAGTTCGCCCAAGTTTTGTACATTGCAAGTCATAGCCATTCCGTTCCCTTCCCGGGGTTCACTTGGGCATAGCTTGGGCGCAGATTGGGCAGGATTCCATGTGCATATTTTACCCAAAGAGGGACATCTGCAATTTAGGAAATCTCTGCCCATTTTGCTGGTTGACCTCTGGACCAGATCATCTAAAACTCCCATCCAAGGAGATACCCAGAACAACGGAAATGCCGTAATCCCTTACAGGGATGCCTCGACAATACCCATCCCACGGGGCCACCGGCTAGACTATGAGGTCGGTGATATTTCAAGTTCGGATGGTTTATATCCTTTTGTTTGCATGCTTATCATCAAAGCATCGGCAGCGGCTTTGACATTTTTTATATCGTTCCATAGATCAGAATTTGCATCCCCAAGACTGCCTACGGAAGTATTGGAAGATTTCTTGAGCTCTGTCTCACAGTCTTGGGAGACAGTTTGGGCACCGATGTAAAAAATAGGGAATTCGTCTGCAATAGAAAAAATGTATTTGGATAATAAAATATCTCCCAAAAGAATGTATGCATTGTGGACAGAATTCAGCGTATTCATATACAAACCGTAGGTGTGCGCAAATTGGTTTGGTTGTCCTTTAATATCCATTCCTTGGGCATAGGTTCCAAGGGTGGAGTAGGCGACCGTTACGAAAAGCATGTCTTTTGCGGAAAGATTGGCATGTAATATTGATGCGTGGGTGCGATACATCAGGGTAAGATCATCGCGGATTGGGGGAAGTCGTCCTGTATCCATTGCCATCCGCGCACTGAGTATAGAACTCAGTATCCGATTTGCCGCTATCAGAAGCTCAGTCCGCACCGATGCAAGCCCATCAATAGTTAAAGATTGCTTTCTTTTGTTTTCATTGCGCGCCGCTATCACGCCAGTTGCCGATGCCCCGACAGCGGTTCCCAATAGGGACGCGAATAACGTTTGCAGCCAATTCATAAGGTGAATTTGGGCAACCCCCTCACAATCCGTACTGTCTCCACACTCACCCGTACCACCCGCCCGACCAGATCAACGATGTAGCGCGGATCATCGTGTTCCGCGCACCACAGGTTCGGGTCATTCACGATTCCGCTATCTTTCGCCATCGTTACCTGATAGCGCTCCATCACCCATTCAATCGCGGACTTGCCATTCACAACGTACTCGAACGCTTCTGGCGGTATGCCTTCCAGCGTCAGTTCACCGTTGTAGATGATTTTGGTTTTGTCCTTCTTGCTGGGGAAGCGCATCTTCACCACGCGGTAATCCCGCTGCTCTGGCGTATCCAGCAAACCCGACTGCTTTGGCCTGTAACGCTCTTCCAATGGCCACGGTTCGATGGTCTCGTAGTTCAGATGCAGGTCGGTCAAGGCGCGTCCTGCCCTGCTGAATGCCCGGAAGTCCTCAAGACTGGCTGGGCGCGGGATCCGCGGCAGCATGCGCTTGAGGTCGGAGGCGTACTGCTCGCGGTACTCCGGCGAGTGCAGCAGGCCGTAGACGTGATAGAACAGGTCTTCCTTGGTGATCGAATCGTCGCTGTAGTGCGAGCGGTAGGCGGTCAGGGCTTCGTCGGTGATCGCGTCACGACGGACGTAACCGTCGCTGTCGGCTTCGTCAGAATGCGCATCCGACAGGATGTCGGCCTGGGGTTGACCTGAACAGTCCGCCTTCTCGTAGACGTAGAGCGGGAAGCACTGCCCCCCTACTATCAAGTGCAAATTTGGCACGCAATCTACAATAAGGCATGAAAACCCAACTCTCTCACCCGCCCCCGTCACCGAGATCGCGAGGTTCTGGTGGCGAGGCGTTGGAAAGAATCGGAACATTCTTCCCGGCCTGTCGTTCAGGTCACTGCTAAAATACAGCCGTTGCATTGAGAATGGCCTATAAACGCTTGGCACAACGCAATCAGGATTGTAAGAAAATCGCTTATTTCGACCAGCATCAGCCACAAGCTTGCTTGACCATTTGATGCGACTAGGGTTGTTGTCTACAACTGATTCGACTTCAAGTTTTTTTCTTGATGTTTTACATGCCGCCGCATACCGATCCACCTCTATGTTGTAGTTGTCAATCATGCGCCGCATGTTGGATTCCAGGTCTGCGCGCGAAAAGTTGTAGGCCCAGTCATCCCGGTTTGTTTTAACACCACCGGAATACGTCCCAAAAACTGTCAGCGCATCCCTGTCGTCCTTGTCTCCAAGCGCCACAAACCCCTCAAACTCCGGATTCCGCTGGTTGATCCAGTCCCCCGCCTCGTTTGGCGTGATGCGCGTCCACGGCACGTTCTCGATGCTGCCGAAGTCCGCAATGATTCCGAGTTTTTCTTCCCGGTCCAGGTAATCGCCTATATTGCGGTAGAGGATTTCGCACGGGCCTGTATGCGTGGGATTCTTGACCAGCACCAGTAACGCTGTTCCCGTCATAATGTTGAATATGCTTTGTCCTTCGCGTTTCGCTTCATCACCTGAGCGACCACGGATGGAACCGCGCAAATCAAGCGCGTAGATATGGCTAAATTCCTGCGCCAGGCTCCTGCGCAGACCGTCCGCCGTATTCTTGTCGATGAATGCGGAGTTCGTCACGAACGCCACAACGCCTTCCTCACCAATACGGTCGGACGCCCAGCGCATTGCCTTGATTTCCGAGGCGTACAGGCTGTTCTTGAGCGTAGCTGATGACCGTGCCGCATAGGTGACGCGCACTCGCTCATCCAGCATGGGGTATTTCTGGTTCTGGTTGTTGTCGTTGGCGTTAGTTTGCCCAACGGAATACGGCGGGTTCGCCATGACCACCCGTATTGGCTGCTTCTTCTGCCGGTCGACCCGCTCCGTGTTCTCGCGGGAGAAACCCCCTTCCAGATGGTCGCCCTGTTCCTGCTCGTACATCTGGAACGTGTCGGTCAGCACAATCCCGCCGAATGGCGCGTTTTTTCCCGTGATACCGTGGTAAGCGGTTTCGATGTTGACCGCCGCCACATAGTAGGCCAGCAGCACGATTTCATTGGCGTGCAGTTCGCTGCGGTATTTGCGCTCCAGATCTTCAGACCGGATGAGCCCGGACTGCAGCAGGCGTACGATGAAGGTACCCGTACCCACGAAAGGATCGATGATCTGCACATCCGGTGAAGACACACTGGAGTTGAAATGCCTGTTCAGTACGGCTTCAATGCTGTGAACAATGAAGTCCACCGGCTCGATGGGCGTGTAGACGATGCCCAGGCGTTCGGCCATGCGCGGGAAGGCGTTGTTGAAGAACGTGTCGTACAGGTTTTTGATAATTTCCTGCCGCGACCTGTCGCTCCTGGCGAGTGCCACACGGTCGCGCACGTTTTTGTAGAATCTCTCCAGATCGTCCGTTTCGCTATCCACGCCATGATCGTCCACATGCCCGATGATCCGCTGCATGGCCTGGGAGATCGGATTGTCCTGCGAAAACCCGCGCCCCTCGAACAGGGCGTCGAACACCGGGCGGGTAATGATATGCTGGGCCAGCATCTCCACCGCCTCGTCTTCAGAAATGCCCGGGTTGATGTTCCTGCGCAGTCCACTGAGGTAGGCATTGAAGGCCTTGCGTCCGTTCCCATAGGGCCGTTCGATCAGGTCCTCGATACGGAGTGTGATCCTGCGGGCAATTTCAGCAACGCTCCTGGCCCACTCTGCCCAATACTCCCGGTCGCCAAGTTTCTTTGGGAGAACCGCATACACGGCCTGCTGGATGTCCTCGACTGGCACCATCGGAAAATCCATGGAGAGCTGGTCGAACTGTTCGCCACCACCTGACCTGCTATCCCCTCTTGCCGATCCTCTGCCAATGACCCTGATGCGCCGCCGGAACTCGGCTTCGTCCACCAGACGTTCATCGTGCGCCCGCAGCGCCTTGATGACCTTCCAGATCCCCCGGAACTGCGGATCACTCTCCAGATAGCTGTTGTAGTCCGCGATACGGGCCGTCGGGATCGCCACGGGGAGAATGATGTAGCCGTACTGTTTGCCGGGAGCCTTGCGCATGACGCGGCCCACCGACTGCACGATGTCCACGATGGATTCGCGTGTATCAAAGAACACCACGGCATCCAGGGCGGGCACGTCCACCCCTTCGGACAGGCACCGGGCATTGGAAAGGATGCGGCACTGGCCTTCGCCGGGTTCATCCTTGAGCCAGTCCAGCGCATCCTTGCGCCGGGCCATGTTCATGCCGCCGTCCACATGGTGCAGCGCGGCGTTCACCATGCTGCCGCCGTCCTCATGCTCATCGCGGTACAGCCTGACCAGGTCGGCAAAAACTTCGGTGGCCTCCTGGGAAGCTTTGATCGATCTGGAAAAGGCCACGGCACGACGCATGGGGGCCGTGTCTTCCACAAGGTCGCTGACCCCGTCTTCTTCGATGACCTTGAGCCCCTGTTTGGACAGCCCTTTCCAGCTGCCGATAATGCGCGTGGCAAAACCGATGTCCACGGCCTTCTTCTCGTCGATTCTGTAGGCGCTGTTGAAGCTGCTGGCGACAGACGCCATGCGGTCTTCGTCCACCGCGACGATCAGCACCCGGTATTCCGCCAGGAGGTCGCGCTGCACTGCCTGCCCGAAGCTCAGACGGTAGAACTCGGGGCCAAAGGTGGTCTCATCGTCCATCGAGTAGAGTACGGCATTCTTTTCGCCGGCTCTGGTCTTGCTGGCGTCGGCATAGATGCGCGGCGTCGCTGTCATGTAGACGCGCCTGCCGGCACGCAGGACGGCATTGTCGTGGATCTTCACAAAGTCGGAAGCATCTTCTCCTGGCAGCGTCAGCCCGGTGGTCCGGTGCGCCTCGTCGCAGATCACCAGATCGAAGGCCGGCAGCCTTCCCACGCGCTGGGCATCGATGACCACCTGGATGGACTGGTATGTCGAGAATATGATGCGGCGGCGCGGCTGTTTCTTTCCCGACTGGACAATGGCATGGGCAAGCCTGGCCGAATCCGTTGTGGCCGGATACGCCAGTTCTGCCGTTTTGATGTCTTCTTCCTCGCGCCCCACCCGGGTGTCGGAACACACCACGAAGGCATCGAAGGGCTGTTCGGCCTCGGCGGACCATTCCCGCAGGGTCTGCGAGACCAGCGTAATCGAAGGGGCAAGGAACAGCGTCAGCCCGGTTTCGGGCGTAACCCGCTCGTTCATGCGCAGGGCCGTGAAGGTTTTGCCGGTACCGCAGGCCATGATGAGTTTGCCCCGGTCCTGTCCGGCAAAACCTTCTACCGTCCCGGCAATTGCCTCTTCCTGATGGTCGCGCAGCTGCTTGCGCGCCCGGCGCTGCATCTGCTCCGGCTGGAGGACATCCAGCGCCGGCCAGTCAACCGGCGCTTCGGCCAGGTCCTCCCGGTACAGGATGCCGAAGTCCGGCTGGTCCGAGATGACATCTTCCGCGCCTTTGCCCAGGCGGGCCGTTGTGCTGACAAACAGGCGGTAGGCGAAGGACTGCTCCACACCGTCAACGGTGAAGACCTTGGTGCTGTCGGCGAGGAATGAAGAGACATGGGCCTTGTCCAGCGTTGCGCCGGCATCGTAGAACTTGCACTGGATCGCCCAGAAGGTACCTTCGTTCGTCTGTGCGACCAGATCGATGCCGGTGTTGTCGGCTTTCCAGGTGGCGGGGCGCTGGGGCCACTCAGCCCAGGTCCAGACATGGGCCAGCGCATTGGCGTAGGTGGGATCGGTCCTGAGATACTGGACGATCAGGCGTTCAAACAGCCGGCCTTTATGAAGTTCGTCATGGGAACGGGCGCGCAGGTTGTCCAGGACTTTATTGATGGAATCAGGCCGCACTGCTTTGTCCATTGCCTACCCTCTTGGTCCCGGTGGGTTCTGTTTGCGGAACGCCAAGGATACCGGAAAAATCCCCTTCCATGGGAGCACAGTTATGGTTCTGGTTTCGAACAGTAAGCAGTCTGGAGGAGCTGTGTAGAAATGGAACGGTATCCCCGGGAGGAATCAGAACCATTTGGTGAATATGTGGAATACCGTGTTGGATCGAACGGGGGTTTTCGTCATTCAGGATCTGTGACAGCATCGCAGCGGAAGCGGACATGCCCGTCTGTGTGCAGACATGCCGATTACACTTGTACACCTCGGGATTTCCTGTTTCTGGAGCGATCAGGGGCGTCGATATGTGCTGTCAACCGTCAGGGACCCAGAACCTCATATCTGTCAGTATCCCAGGGCAAGGAATGAACCCCTTCCCATGTTTACCGCATATCTTGGAAACCGGCATGTCCAAAGGGAGGAAATTACCGGGCTAAACCAGTGAAGGCTGTAAAAAAACTTGTGGGCGGTAAAAGCCTTGTCACCGGAAGTGCTGAGACTTATATTGGCAAAACAATACCGAACAAGAAGAAATGCATGGCCGCAAATGGGAAAACCTCCATCATGGAGGATCTGTTAACACTGGCTACACGGCTGCCCTGGTGGATGGATATTTTTATCGCCATCCTTTCCTATGTGGTTTTCCATATGCTGTACCTCCATATTGCCTCAGTTGTCGCTACGCTTGATTCTCCGCCAGCTCATGTTGCCAACCCTGTTACTGCAGCCGTGAACAGCGCATTTCCAGCCGCGTTCCGGGTGGTGGGAAAAATTTTTACCGGCGTCTTTCAGTACCTTCTTCCTGTGATTTTCCTTCTGGGTGGCGTTGCGTCGTTTTTCAGAAGAAGAAAATCCTTGATGATTGAAAAATAGAGGAGAATACAGATAAATATTCTCCCTTTAATCTCTGATTCAATTATGAAATAGAAAACGACAGAAAGGCAGCGAAAGCGGACGTTCCCATCCATATCGGAAGGAAGTACTATTAAGCAGTTACAGCACTTACAAGTGAGGACGGCACAGAATGATATGCTGCATTGTAGAACGTTACGCTGCACCGGAAGTGCAGTCGAATATACGTTATGTCTCTTGGCGCCTCAATGTAGCGTTGCAGTATTTTCGCCCTAGAGTCATCTAGGCTTACAAATTGGGGACAACGATGCACATTGATGCAGCAATTGAAATTGCTCTTAAAAACATAGCTCGTCATGGCGACACGGACGTTTTTCCATTCCCATTGGAAAAACTTATATTCCACGACAGGTTTCAAGAGTCGAAAGACCTGCTCGAGCAGATTCACGCAAATTTCGATGACTTCATTGCCAGGTATCCTCCAGACACTCTTGAGACCCTTACGCAAGTCGGATATACCGGTTTCCGTTGGACCACCCAGATACAGCCGTTTTGGAATGCCTACTATTTGGCTTTGGTCATCACCCTGGCAGAACAAATTGAACAACAGCGCATTTCGATAAATGACGCCTCTGTTTACTCATATCGATATGAATGGAACAATGAGGAGGCTAAATTATTCTCCGCAAGTTCATGGAAGGATTATCGACAGAGGTCGTTCGACCTAAGTGGAGAGCACAAATATGTCGTTATCACAGATATCGCAGATTTTTATCCGCGGATTTATCACCATCGCTTAGAAAATGCGCTAAACCGACTTCCGACCACTGGCGACGTCCCTAACAGGATCATGAAGCTTCTAATGAGTTTCTCTAAGAATGTGTCCTACGGCCTTCCTGTCGGCGGCCCAGCATCCCGAATCCTCGCCGAGCTGTGCCTTGACTCTACGGATCGAATGCTGCTGAGGAACAGAGTCAAGTTTTGTCGTTACGCTGATGACTACGCAATTTTCTGTAATGACAAGACAGACGCCTACCGGGTTCTTGTGCGGTTGTCAGAGAGCCTGTTTAATGAAGGGCTCGTTCTTCAAAAAAATAAGACCAAGATCCTGACGGCAGAAGAGTTTCGTTCTTCCACTAAGCTTTTAGACCCAAAGGATTCGGATGACCCACTGGCTAGCGACGAACAAAAGCTGCTCAACATTACTCTTCGGTACGACCCTTACTCAGAAACGGCTGAAGATGACTATGAAGCGTTAAAGGCCGCAATGACAGACATCGACATCATTGGAATTCTTGGACGCGAAGTTGCCAAGACCAACATTGATTCGACGGTAGCAAAGCAGGCAATCAAGGCGATCCAGGCCCTTGAACCCAACGAACAGTACGGGGCCATCAGTACGCTGCTCGGTGAGAACAATCTTGATGTTCTCGCGCCTGTCTTCGTCACGGTGATGCGTGCAGTTCGGGGGGTATATGAAAATCTTCCTGATTACGGCCAGAATTTCGTAGATCGGAAGCTTATTGCTCTTTATGAGTCAGACTCTCACCTGCTGAGTGTCGATCTGAACATGAGTTTCTACCTTCAGGCGTTGGCTCAGAAGCAAAGTGCTAGGAAGGAAGAGATTCTTATAGAAATATACGAAAGGAAGGCCAACCCATTGATAAAGAGATTGATTCTAATCGCCATGTCAAACTGGAACTGCCATTACTGGCTTACTGATCTCAAGCGGAAGTATGCAGGCCTTTCCGAGTGGGAAAAACGTTACTTCATCGGATCTTCGTACGTGTTGGGTGATGAGGGGAAGCATTGGAGAAGTCATATCAAGGTGACTTGGAGCCCAATGGATGAATTGACTAGGGATTGGTTCGCTGATCGGATGCAGAGGGACCGATGGCTACCTCTGTGATTTCTGAAAAAGCGGTTGCGTCAGTATTCAATGGCTTTTGGGCTGATACACTCCCATTGCTCACAGCTTCATTTGTCAGGGTATTCAATGAAGCACATTGTGAGAATCTTGTAGATCTACCTTCAAGCAGGTTTGTTCGTATTCCAATCGCGCAAGAGGTCGCGCTGCACGATTTAGTTGCAGAGTTTGCGTTTTGCGCGGCGGAGGTTGCCCACGCGACTGGGCAGTCTTTGGCAGCCATCTCCACGGATAGAGCAGTCGTTTCGGAAATTTATGCTAAGGCGATCTTATTTCTAAAACGCTATGAGTCTGCTGAGGATGAGATTCTCCTAAATGCAGTTGAGGTAGAAGAGGCGTTTCGGCTTGTCAGCCAATATCAATACTTTTTTGACTATCTTCGGTTACATCACTCCGATATCGAATTTCGCCCCAAGATTCGAGGAGCAGGATTTCTTGGTAGTTGTACCGCAGATCTTTGCGCTGGCAATACCTTGTACGAAGTTAAGGCAATCAGCCGAAACTTGGGAGGAAGAGATATTAGACAACTCCTAATTTACTTGGCGCTCCGGTGGGCAGAGGACGAACCTCAATGGGAATACGCCGGGTTCTTTAACCCGAGAAGAGCATTGCACTATCGATTTTCTGTTGAGCATCTCATCTACCGAACCTCCGGAGGTAAATCGAAAGCCGAAGTGTTTGACCAGCTGCTGCGATTTTTGGACGCACGTGGCATTGAGTTAGATACCCCCTTTTGAGAAGGTGGCAAAATGAACACGAGACATAACAACACGTTTCAGGTGACGTTTGATCCGCTGCCCACTTTCGCTGCCGCAAAAGAGGCCATCACCTCAAACGCACCTGAACGTGGACGTAATAAATGACTGCTTTCAGTCTGCTGCTGCCTACTGGCCCCAAGGGCTGCGACGCAGCGGAAGCGGACATTTCGATCTGCACAGGGAACGACTAATATCGACTGAATAGCAGTCACCTCAGGCGCACAGTGCCACATCGGCCATTTCTTGCATTCATATAAAGGGGGAGACGTAGTAAAATGACGTCCAAATAGTGCTTCCAAAACCCAATCCAAGCAGCCTCAATATTTACTGTCGGCATATAAAAATGGAAGGAATAGTATGAAAGCCATAAATGAATTGAACTTGGGATTCCGTGATGCCGAAAGTTATAAGAAAAAGGATAACAAGGAGCTTTTGAACAAAATATTCCTTCGAACGCATAAGCTTGACGAGCTCGCCGATAGTAATAAGTACTTCCTTATCGGAGAAAAGGGCACTGGGAAAACCGCTTATGCCGTCTACTTCTCAAATAACAACTATAAAAACACGAACTCTACGATTAAGTATATCCGAGAAACTGAGTACAAAAAATTTGTTGAGCTGAAGAACAAAAAGCACTTAACTCTTACCGACTATACCAATATATGGAAGGTTATACTCCAGTTGTTGCTGTCGGAGTTTATAACTTCAAGGGAGTTAAAATACCCTGCACTTAAACGGTTTTCAAAGTTTAATGCGTTAAAAAATGCCGTAGATGAATTTTATTTAAATGCATTTCATCCCGAGATTTTGAGCGCGATTAATTTCGCAGAGGAATCCTCTTTTAGTGCAAAAATAATTAACAAACATTTTCAGTTGAGTGGGGAAGATAAAGAGAAAATAGACTTTTCTGAGTCGCGATTCCAAATAAATATGCTGTATATTCAGAGGCATTTTGAGGAGGCGCTGTCCTCCTTAAATCTGAAAGAGAATTACACGCTTTATGTGGATGGCATCGACATAAGGCCATATGATGTTGAATATAAAGACTATCTTGATTGCATTAAAGGATTGGGGAATGCGATTTGGTCGTTAAATAGTGATTTCTTTGGGAATATCAAAGGGTCAACGGGTCGGTTAAAGGTGGTATTACTTATCCGCCCCGATATATTTGACAGCATTGGTCTTCAAAATCAAAACAGTAAAGTCAGAGATAACAGTGTAATTCTAGACTGGAAAACCTACTACTCCGAGCATAGGAATTCCGAGCTTTTTAAGCTGGCTGACAAACTACTTGGTTTTCAGCAAACTTCCCTGCCAGAAATTGGGCAAGCGTGGGATTATTATTTCCCTTACTCAACAAGAAGCGTTCAATATGAAACGGCCGAGCTAACCTCATTTGTTTCTCTTCTAAAGATTTCCCTGCACAGACCTCGAGACATTTTGGTTATTCTGAGCATTCTAAAAGAAAACTTCATCGAAAAAGGTCGCATGGTTGGTGATAAATTCAAAGAGGATGACCTGTATGACCCCATGTTTACGCGCAAGTATTCTGATTACTTTCTAGGAGAAATAAAAGACCATTTATCATTTTATTATCCGGCATCTGATTATGAAAAATTCATGAAATTTTTTCATTACCTTGAAGGAAATAGCCGATTTACTTACGATGAATTTCTAATTGCATACAGAAACTACCTCAACCACTTTAATGAAAACAGAATTCAACCCCCTAGATTCTGTGATTCGCCTGATAACTTTCTGCAATTTTTATACGAAATGAATGTTATTGGGTATATTGTTGACACCGAGGACAAGCCATTCTTTGGTTGGTGTTATCGAGAAAGATCGCCTTCTAATATTTCACCAAAAGTAAAGATGGGAGTGAGGTATGATTCGCACTATGCTGTAATGAAGGCTCTTGATTTAGGAGCGCAGTTCGGAAAAATAAGATAACAAAAGCGCTCAGAGATACAAAAAGTTGCTGCATACAAATTTGAACACTGTTGTTCGCGTTTAGGCGCCAAACTGGAAGAGGGTGGTTCGCGCCAATTACCCGCCAGTAAATTTGTGATTGGCATAGTGGCTGCCCGGGGTCGGATGATGTCATTTTCTTTCCGCTGCTTAATGTCTGCAATCAGTCTTTTCCAGCCATGCGATGCAAATTTCAACGAACCGTAACTGATTGTACCCTGGCAGACGGTTAGCCTTGATGGTTTAACTCGGCTATTCATCCCGGTCAGGGCCTTCCTGTCTGTCCTGCACACAAAATCCCCTGGTACCCCTCCACCATCGCCGGGCTCCGGACAAAGTCCCCACATTCTCTTCCCATGGGCGACCTGCAATCAGACTCCAATTTAAAAAATTATTACCTTTTTTATACAGTCAGATAGGTCAATTGGTAATCCCCCCATTTTTAGTTGGGGGCAGAAGTAGAGTTATGCGACCATGGCCAGCCGCTGTTTCGGTGTGACACCACCCAAGGCCATGTGTGGGCGGTCATGGTTGTAATCATACATCCACTGCGTGGCAAATAGCTGGACTTCAGCCAGGTCTTGCCACAGGTATTGCGACAGCCATTCGTAGC
>DAHXMJ010000023.1 GCA_027365525.1 Acidithiobacillus sp. | reverse complement strand
TGCGCAGACGGACCCGGCGAAAAAGTTCAGGAGCGAAATAGGGAATTCCCGTGAACTGCAGCACCTCACCGGTACTGAAACTGTCTCCAATCTGGATGCTGCCGTGGTTATGCAGCCCGATGATGTCCCCGGCATACGCGTCTTCCACCAGTTCGCGCTCCTGGGCCAGAAAAGTAATGGGATTGTGCACCTGCAGGTCCCGCCCAAGCCGGAGATGGCGGATCCGCATTCCGCGCCGGAAATGCCCCGAACAGATACGGAGAAAAGCCACACGGTCGCGGTGCTGTGGATCCATATTGGCCTGGATCTTGAAAACGAAACCTGAAAAACCCTCTTCCTCCGGCCGTACTTCCCGCTCGGTCGCAGCTCTCGGCCGCGGTCCGGGTGCCCAGTCGACAAGCGCCTGCAGGAGTTCCCGAACGCCGAAGTTGTTGATGGCCGAGCCGAAGAATACCGGAGTCTGCTGGCCGGAAAGAAAAGCCTCCACATCAAACGGATGTCCTGCTGCACGCAGGAGTTCAACGGTTTCCCGCAGCTCCGTGATCTCATCCGGAAACCGCCGGTCCAGCTCGGGATTTACGAGCCCGGCGATACGCTCCACTTCCTGGTCACGGCCCTCCTGGCCTGGGGTAAAAACCAGCATTTCATCATGGAGCAGGTGATAGACCCCCCGGAAATGCCGGCCTGCCCCGACTGGCCAGGTGACAGGGGCGCACTGGATGCCGAGCACCGACTCCACTTCATCCATGAGCTCTGTCGGATCCCGGCTCTCCCGGTCAAACTTGTTCATGAAGGTAATAATGGGCGTATCCCGCAACCGGCAGACTTCCAGAAGCCGGATGGTCTGCGCTTCTACCCCATTGCCGCTGTCGATGACCATCAGGGCTGAATCCACTGCCGTGAGCACCCGGTAGGTATCCTCGGAAAAATCCTGGTGCCCTGGCGTATCCAGCAGGTTGATTACGTGGCCCAGATAGTCAAACTGCATCACCGAACTGGCAACAGAAATGCCCCGGTTCTTTTCGATGGCCATCCAGTCACTGGTGGCATGACGGCCGCTTTTCCTGGCCTTGACCGTTCCCGCCATCTGTATCGCTCCGCCAAAAAGGAGAAGTTTTTCGGTCAGGGTGGTTTTTCCGGCATCCGGATGGGAAATTATGGCAAATGTGCGCCGGCGCCGGATCTCGTCCAGAAGGGACGGAAGGTGCGGTGCCTCTATGGTCTGGGACATGGAACTAGCTCTCTGCTGCCGACATCAGGGAATGGCCCAGGGAAAGGGACAGAACCAGTGCGTCCTCCCGGCCATCCGGATTGCGATAATAGTTCAAGCGTACCCCGATTTCATGAAAGCCCAGGGAATGGTAGAGACTCTGGGCACCCTGATTGGAGACACGAACCTCCAGAAAGGCCCTTTCTGCTCCCAGCTGCCGCGCCCTGTCAAGCAGGTGCTGCAGGATCTGGCGGCCGTGGCCACGGCGGCGATGCCCGGGATCCACGCCAAGATTCAGGATATGGGCTTCTGCAGCCCCTACGGAAAGCACCCCAAAGCCCACAAGATCGGCCGCATTCTCCATCGCCACCCATGCATCATAGCCTGCCACCAGACAGTCGCGGAAGATCCCCCGGGTCCACGGACCGGGAGAAATCCGTGCTTCCAGTTCCGAAACGGCATCCAGATCCCACTGCTGCATCGGCCGAAGCTGAATCACCGCTTTTCCTCGGCCTGGGAAGGTCGGATATAGTGCGGCTCCATGGCCTCCGGCGAAATGCCCTGGTCCCCTTCGGCCTTCCAGCGGTAGCGGGCGAGAGAGAGCACTTCCCTAGCCTTGGGATAATGTCCGGCACTCCAGGAGACCGGGCTTCCCCCCTGCCACAGGCTGGCATACAGGTTCCAGCCAGTACCGATACCAGCCCACAGTCCGGCACCAGCAGGGAGAGGCGGGGGCCATGCAAGATCTTCCGGCCGGATCACCCGTTCCTGGCCCAGCAGCCGGGGAATATCATCACCATCCCGCAGGAAAGCAGCGGCATAGACCTCGGACCTGCGGGCATCCATGGCGACCAGGGTGGCAGGGTGGGGATCTCCCGCCGCCAGTGCCTGCAAACTGGATACCGGATAGAGGGGTCTGGCCAGCGCCTGTGCAAGTCCCTGGGCGGTACTGATCCCCAGCCGGACGGCCGTAAAGCCTCCTGGCCCAATTCCACAGGCTATGGCGTCCACGGCCGCCAGGGACAGGTCTCCCCGTTCCAGCACACCCTGAATCATGGGCAGAAGAAGCTGGCTGTGCTGGTTGGGCGCAATCCTGGAATCCTCCCACAGCAGGTCTCCACAGGCCAGGGCCACAGAACAGGCTTCTGTTGCCGTTTCAATTGCGAGCCAGGTTTTCATCCAGATCCTTTTCCCAGAATATCCTTACATCCGACAAATTGCAGGTGACCGGCATGGAGGGCAGGCTGCGCATAAAAATGCGTCCATATCCCCTGCTGCGCAGGCGGGGATCACAGATCATGAGCACGCCCCGGTCACTTTCCGAGCGGATCAGCCGCCCCACTCCCTGGCGCAGGGCCATCACGGCCTGCGGCACCTGGAGGACAAGAAAGGGGTCTCCTCCCTGGGCGAGAATCCGCTCCATGCGCGCCTGCAGTACCGGATCCCCGGGACTGGCAAAGGGCAGCTTGTCAATTATGACCGTAGAAAGCCCTGCACCCTGCACGTCGACTCCTTCCCAGAAGCTGGCCGCGCCAAGCAGGACAGCATTTCCCGCACGCCGGAACTGCTCCAGGAGACGGGGACGCGGCATCTCCCCCTGGACCAGAAGAGGGTATTCCAGCCTGTCCCGCAAAAGCGCTGCGGCCTCACGGAGGGCGCGGTGGCTGGTAAAGAGGAAAAAACTCCGTCCCTCGCTTGCACGGATTACTGGCACAGCAGCATCGACACACTGGCGGACATAGCCCGGATCCGCTGGCGCAGGCAGCCCTTCCGGAAGATAGAGCAGGGTCTGGCGTCCATATTCGAAGGGCGAATCTGCTACCAGACACACACTGCCTGAGAGCCCAAGGCTCTGCTCGAGGGCGGCAAAATCTCCGCCCACGGCAAGCGTTGCGCTGGTAAGAATAACGGCCGGAACAGCGGTGAAAAGTACTTTCTGCAAAATCCCGGCCATATCCAGTGGGGTGGCGTGCAGGATCATGCTGCGCCCCCGCCTCTCCAGCCACCGGACCTGAGTTTCCACACCCTCCGGATCGGCAAAAAAACGTACGTTCCCCTCCAGTACCTCCCCCCGGGCGCGGCACTGGTCGAGGAGCCTGCCACGATCTCCGGCTTCCGAGAGATGTTCCACCAGCCCGGAGACCAGGGGGACAAGTTTTCCAAATTCCGTTTCCAGGTGTCCGGACCGGTCCGGACACCACTCCCTGCGTCCTTCCACATGTCCCCGGCCCCACTGCAGCCACTTCTCCAGCTCTCCTTCCAGAA
>DAHXMJ010000051.1 GCA_027365525.1 Acidithiobacillus sp. | reverse complement strand
TCCTGCTGGTGTCAGCCGCCACGCCAGAAGTTCCCGTGTATGACAGTCCATAACCGCCGTCAGCGCCATCCAGCGGTTCTGGTCCCCGCACCAGATGCGGGTCAGGTCCGTCGCCCAGCGTTCATTCGGACGACTGGCGACAGAAGGCAGGCTTTGCGCCCGGGGACGAAATCCCTGGGAACGTTTGCGTACCTGCCAGCCATTCCTCTGGTTGATCCGCTGCACGGTCTTTTTGTTGGGCCCCAGATGATGGGCAATGGTTCGATATCCAGCATGGCTGTGCTGTTCAATAAACGCCCTGATCCGCGCAGCCAGCTGGGCGTTTGCCCCACGCACGGAGGAAACTGTCCGATAACGGAAAGTCCGCCGTAGCAGCCCAAACCAGCGGCACAGTTGGGCGAACCCACCTGCCAGCCCTCTTGCACCATCTCCGCCTGTATCTGCAGGATCAGTCCTCTTCCAGGCCGGGAGGACCGACAATTTTTTTCGCGCTTTCAGCTCCAGCATGGCCTCTCCATAGGCCGCCTGCAATTCACTGATCTTTTTTTCGTATCGCTCCGACGCTTCGCGGGGATTCGCCCGCAGGGCATTCTCCATGCCCGCCTTTGCCTCCTCCACCCATTTCTCTATCTCTGAGGGGAGCAGATCATGGAGCCGTGCGGCCTCTGCAGCCGTGCCTTGTCCACGGAGTATCTCCAGGACCAGTGCCGCCTTACTCTTCGCCGTCCAGCGCCTGGTTTCCATCTCTTCCACAGCGTACACACCCTGTCTCCTGTTCCTACTATACGCTGTGCAGCTTTTCTGGGGGTCATTACAAAAGTTCTCTGCGACGAGAGTGGACGGAGTGGATCGATAATGTCTTTTCAGATTTTTTCCATAGCAACAGAGCTGTGGATGAGGGCCACAACGACTCCTTGGCGAGCCAGGCGCAGGCCGAACGCGAAGAGGTTATGACGTGCGCTGATGCCTTGGCACAACCGAGCACCAGAGACAAGCTCAAGGCAGCAGCAAGTGTTACGGCCCATTGGCGATAGAGACGGCCGCGGGGGGCTACTTCCACGTTTTTCTTTCTTCAAAGGTGATGCCCCCACGGGGCGATCTAGCGTGGGGGGTGGATGGAAACGCTTACCTCGGTGGCCCTCCCGGCGGTGGTCCCGGCGGTGGTCCCGGTGGTGGTCCCGGTGGTGGTCCTCCCGGTGGTGGCGGAGGAACTCCCAAGCCCGAGAAATACGCTCCCGGTGGAGGCGGTGGAGGTGCTCCCGCCGGAGGAGGCGGAGGCGGCGGTGCCCCAGGTGGAGGTGGTGGTGGCGGTGCCGGATAATATTCGTAGTAGTACTGCGGGTAGTAGTACCACATCAAATACTGGGCATAGAGCGGCTGCTGATAGTATTCCCCATAGGCAGGCGGTGGTGCCCAAAAGCTATACTGTGGATAGTTGGAAAACCCGATGTTATAGCCGGGTTCGCCAAGATCCAGGCTGAAATTTAGCGGATCTGCCTGAGCAGATACCGCAAAGCCTATCGCTGAAGCCGTTAGTACAAAGAGGACTGTTTTCTTCAGATGTCGAGGCATCAAACACCTCCTCAGCTGGTTTGATTAGAACTCGGCTCCAATTCCTACATCCCCCCGGAGCAGATTTGGTGCTCCGGCCTCGGTAAAGTCGTCGTCATGCAGACCCACGTAGAAATCCAGGTTGGCCATCAGGGGATAGTACACGTTCACCCCCATCTGCAGAAGATCGGAGGCCTGATTATAGCGCAGTGGCGGAAACCCGCTGACGTGGCTGGTTTCCGAAACACCTCCCAGATACCCCAAATACCCCGTCACGTTGGCGAAGGGCAACGAAGCCGCTGCATACAGCCCTCCGCCGAGGTTATCGAGTCCTTGGGAGGCGTGATAACCGGAATAGGTATCATTTTCCGCAAAGTGGTTGTACTCATAGCCCAGGTACGGACCCAGCGCCAGAACTGGGTTGGTCGGGAATAAATATCCCACCTTGAGCCCAAAGGTATTGCTATCTCCGCCGGTATAGCCGTCAAAGGCTGGGCCGAACTGGTGGCGGAACTTGGCCGTTCCAAAGAATCCCTGGGAGAACAGGCTACCCCGCACCCCCAGACCACCTGTGGTATTCCCATATTGATTGGTCGTTCCCTGTACATTCCCCGACATGCCAACTTGATTCATCACGGAGTAAATCGAGGCATTGGCGCTTGCTGCAGCAACCAGCAGGCCAGCTCCGACACTCATGGGAATCAGCCAGTTCTTTCTCATGGCACTTCTCCTGTTTTGCGACTGTGATGGTGACAAAGCAATAACCGCGCCAATAGATGGCGCTACGAATATTCAGGCGGATAGCGGCAGGCGCCATGGCTCGATATGCCAATTTTGTCGCCCTCCAGAGACAAATCGGCGGAAAGACATTGACGTTCTTTCCTGTCATTCATCATAAAAATCCCTAGATACTGTCGTCACAAGATGTGGTAGGATATGGTTTTCGCAAAGAATCTATAACCGCATGCCAGAAACCATTCATCGGCACGACATTACGGACAGGCATTGGGCACTGCTCGAACCGCATTTACCCGGGCGGGCAGGTGTTTGGGGTGGAGTGGCACAAGATAACCGTCGATTTATCAATGCGGTGTTTTGGATTCTTCGCACGGGTGCGCCATGGCGAGACCTGCCTGCCTCGTATGGAGGATGGAAAAACACCCATCGACGTTTTTGCCGCTGGCGCGATCAGGGCATTTGGGAGTCCCTGCTGGAAAAGCTCATTGTCGAGCCGGATTACGAATGGCTCATGATTGATGCCAGCCATTGCAAGGTTCACCCCCATGCCGCTGGGGCACGCGGAGGCAATCAGGGCATGAGCCGTACAAAAGGGGGCTCAGCACAAAGATACATCTGGCCGTGGATGCGCATGGTATGCCGCTCAGAGCGGTTATTACAGAAGGTACCCGAGCAGATTGTGCGGAGGCTGACAAATTGATTGAAGGGTTTCAGATGGAGCATCTTCTTGCCGGAAAAGGCTACGACAGCGATGCGATCGTGGCGAAAGTCGGGAAACACGGAGCAAAAGCGGTTATTCCGCCGCGCAAAAACCGTAAACAACCCAGAGCGTATGACCAGTATCTTTACAGGCTGCGCCATCTGATCGGGAACGCGTTCCTGCATCTCAGGCGGTGGCGGGGGATCGCCACCCGTTATGCGAAAAACCTGTCATCCTTCGTTGCTGCTGTACAAATCCGCTGTCTTACCCTTTGGTTGGCTATCTCGTGACGATAGTATCTAGGTAGGGATGCCGGTCGTTTTACCAGTGTCACCGGCCCGAGGGATTGTAGGGGCCTTCCATCACCTATCGCGTTGCGCTGTGGCTGCAGCGCGGGGCTCAAGGTATTCTCACCTGCAAACCCTGCCTTTCTGCGACAAGCCGTTCGATGACAGGTTGGACAAAGTGGCCGGGTGTTCGCTGCCTGTCTGGGTGGCGACCAGTGCCGATGAACGTAAAAAGCTCGAACGCCTATGCCGGCACATCCAGTCGCCCGGCGGTACTGGTCCCACGAAGCCGCGGATCAATCTGACCGGCTTTCACGGGGTGTTTGTGCCGAACAGCAAACATCACGCCTTGGTCACCCGGTCAAACGGAGTAGAGGCGGCAAGGCCACGGTACCCGCGATGAACCATCAACGCCGGCTGAGTGCCAGGCCTTGATGACCCGGGTACCGATTGAAAACGCTTCATTGGGGCATCGACATCGGGACCTGTCTGGCCTGCGGCGGGGCCGTGAAGGACATTGCCAGCATTAAGAATCCGGAGGTGGTCAAAGAGAATTCTCGATCATCTGCAGCAAAAGGCCGACGCAGACGGGCCTGTTCGCCTGACAAAACAACCGTTACAAAAGACTCCGCCGTGAACCGCAGCGGGTTCCGGCGTGCAGGAAGGTTAGGGAAAGGTAAATCGAGAAAGCACAGGCGGTTTTTCAGACAATATCCGCGGAATTCAGGGCGCGTTCTGGATGATCGGACAGTGAATGACGGTAATAAGCTGCTGCTGGACCCGGTCAAAATGGCCGCTTGTTCTTCGTTATAAACCCCGCTGCCATCAGATTTTCGCCAATAAGACGATCCCGATAAGAATCGGGGCTGCGAGCAGTACAGCGCGCCACAGTGGCACGAAATACGGAGTCTCACCGGGTGTTCGGTGCGACTTGTAGCCATGAATCATGGCAGACACCAGGTTCTCTCCGCGGACCACGCGGTAGAACAGGATCGCTGTGAGATGCAGACCGATGAGGAGCAAAAGGATATTGAAAGTGTCGGCGTGCCAATGTGCGAAGTGCCGTCCAGTCTCGAAAGAGACCCACTGGGACAATGGACCTGAGGAGACGCCGTCGATATTGACCGCAAATAGGCCGAGAATCGTTTCCAGCAGCAAAAGGCCCAGCATTACGATGATGCTGAGTGCACCCAGCGGATTGTGACCGAGTGACTCATCGCGACTGCGCTCGAGGAGCTTGCGGGCATAGCGCCAAACGCCTGCGGGCCCGCGAACGAAACTGCTGAACCGGGCAGTCTGTCCGCCGCAAAAACCCCACACGATCCGAAAAGACACGAGGCCGAGGACTCCGTAGCCGGCGTACAGGTGCCAGCGCATGTGATCGGTGTCCGCGGTCCACCAGCAGGTCGCGAACAGGATCAGCATGCTCCAGTGCCAGATCCTTGTCGGCAGATCCCAGACCCGAACGCGCTTTCGGACTGCACTACCCGTAGTGACCATGCTTCACCAAAAATTGCTGCGCGAGCGGAAACTCCGGTGGCAACTGGCGCAGGACTGGCCGAGTCTCCTGGTATCCAGTGCTAGCGCGTGAAGGTTGTGATCGGCGGCGTCCCGCGTCAGGTTTTGTGCGCTGATTCGCATTCTCTGCGTGGCTTGGGCGAACGCAGCGGGTTTCACCCAGATTTCCCGGCTCGCCCGGGTGCCGACTCCATGCCCCTTCCCACTGCCCGCAGGGAACCAGGTAGACAGGGAATTGGAGAGCACGGCAATCTGCCTCGCGTCCACTTGGACCATGCGCCAATGCGGGTGCGAGCGATCTATCTGATCCCGCAGTAACTTGTAGGTTCTGCCGAGTGTCTTGAAGTGCGCCTTGCGTGCGTGGACGATTTGCGCGATGCCGGCAGCATTGGCGCCACCCGCGAAACCTATCAGCAGCGCGACGCTTATCCATGCGAGCAGAGCGCGGAGGTGGCAGGTTCGAAAGCTGTTAAAACCCATGGAGCTCAACCCTTGATGTGGAGTAGACGGACGGGGGACATTTCCACCCGGTTGAATTATCTTCGAATATCAGTCAGCGTGCAACTTTGACCAGATCGGGATGCGGCGGAAAGCTGGACTGGTTTACGATGTGAGACTTGGGCTCTCCCGGTACTCGGGGGGACTGGGAGAGCCAAGGGAAAGCTTGAGCCGTTTTTCATCGTACCAGTGGATATGGGCGTCGAGCATCTGGATGAACTGCACTATGCTCGTGTTTCGCCACTGCTGACGATAGAAACATCCGGCTTTGAGTCGCCCAGAGCCGCCCAAAAAAGTCTTCACAGGCCGCGTTGTCGGGCGAGCAGCCTTTGCGGGACACTGATCGGACAAACTTCCTGATCTGGATCCGCGATAGCCATCCTGGCACAGCGGTAGTGGGCACCATACCCTATGTATTCTCCGGCACAAATGTCACTCTAACTGCTGCTATCAGCTTGTGCGTCTGCCCGGGCTACATTCTGCGCGGGCAGATCGTGGCTTTCCCTCCGCTTTCCCATCCATGCACTGTAGATCACCGGCGCAAGCCATAGGGACATGAATACCGAAAGCAGCAGTCCGCCCATGACGGCAACGGCCAAAGGCTTGAGGAGGTCGGTACCACGGCCGACGCCAACCACCAGCGGCAGGAAGCCCAGTACGTCCGCCAGCATGGTCATGAGGATCGGGCGCAGGCGCTGGCGGGAGGCGAGGGCGACGATGGCGGGGCGGGGGCGGGGACCGCCGACCTGGCGGGCGCGGGCGAAGATGAGGATGACGTTGTTCACTGCGATGGCAAAGACGAGCAACACACCAAGGAAGGCAGTGCTGTCCAGGTCGACACCCAGGGACAGGAGGGCCAGAAGCGCCCCTGGAGCGGCCAGGGCAATGGCGATCATGGCGGCACCCGCCGCCCTCTGGCTGCTGAACTGGAATCCCAGCAGGACCAGCAGCAGGGCCAGGGCACCGCCCAGAATTATTGCCATCTGCCTGAAACTTTTCGCCTGCTGCCGGTAATAACCGCCGAGTACGGGGCTGATACCAGAAGGGAAGTGCATGGTACCGATCACCTCATGGGCTTTTTTCGCAGCAGCGGCGAGCCCCTCGCCAGGCTTGGGCTGCAGCCAGATATAGGCGAAGGGCACAAGGTTCTGGTGGGTCACGTAGGGTACCGCCCCCTGCAGCTGCACCCTGGCTACGCTGGACAGGGGGGTGTAGGTGCCGCCGGGCAGGCGGACTGGCAGTTCCCCCATGCCGGCAGGGGTGACTGGCTGTCCGGCCAGACTGACGCGGATGGGCAGGATCTGTTCGCCATGGAGGAGAAATCCTGCCTGACGGCCCCAGAAGCGTGCCTTGATCTGGTTGGCAAGTACCGGTGGAGTGACTCCGTAAACCGCAGCCAGTGGTGAGGGATGCACCTGAATTTCCGGGCCGGCGGAAGGAGACTTGAAGACCACAGACTGGAAAGAGCTGCTCTGGCGCAGGGCGGCGGCCAGCTGGCCGCCGGCTTTCCTGAGCGTTGCCGAGTCAGACCCGAACAGGAAGATTTCCAGGGGGGCGTGGGCACCAGAAAGGTCACCCAGGCGGTTGACCATCACCTGGACGGTTTGGACTGCCAGCAGGTTGGGCGCAGCCTGTCGGAACTCCCGGTGCAGGGTGCGCATGACCTCCTCTGTGCTCTCCTTGCGCTTCACCTTGAGGACGACGGAGATCGCGCCTTTGTTTGGGGTGGAATAGGCATTGTTCAAGCCCCGGCCGACCATGAGCGACACCCGGGCGACATTGGGATTGGCCAGGGCAACGCGCATAAGATTCCGCCCCACCCTGGTAGTCTCTGCCACGCTGCTGCCGACGGGGGTACGGAAGGGCACTGAGATGATGCCTTCGTCCCAATGCGGCAGGAAGGCAGTAGGCAGGGTCTTCAGCCCATACCAGCCCAACGCTGCAAGGAGCACGATGACGGGTACGGCGAGCCAGGGCCTGCGCATCCCAGTGACCAGCCAGCGGCTATAATGGCGCCGCAGCCATTTCTCCCCCAGGCTCCGGCGCCCGAGCCGGGCCCGCCCTGCCAGCCAGACAGCCAGCACCGGCGTGATGAAAAGGGCCACCAGCTGGGACGTGACCAGGGCGATGACGATGGAGAGCGCCATGTGGCGGAAGAGCAGGCCGAGGGTCCCCGAAAGAAAGACCAGTGGCATAAAGATCACGCAGGATGTCAGGGTCGCCATCGTCATGAGGGGCAGGATCTCACCGGCCCGGCGCAGCGCCGTTCGCCGCCGGGTTTCGAGGTCGCCGTGCAAGCCGTGAAGCCCCCGTTCCACGACCACGATGGCATGGTCCACCAGGGCGCCGATGGCTGCGGTTAGCCCGCCCAGGGTCATGATATTGAGACTGTATCCCAAGCCGTGCAGAACGAGGAAAGTGGCTGCCAGGGACATGGGCACAACCACTATGGTCGCCAGTGCTCCGTCCAGACGGCCGAGAAAGGCGAGCACCACCAGCCAGGCGATAAGACTGCCCAGTCCAAGGGCGATCCAGACATCTTTGAGGCTGCTGCTGATCAGGTGGCTGAGGTCATAGATGGGGATCAGCTTCACGCCTGGGGGCAGATGGGCCTGGAGCTCCGCGATCTGCTTCTGCACGGCCCCTGCTACCGCCACTTCGTTAGCCCCGGATTGGGCCAGAACGTCGATCATCAGAGCGTGCCGGTGTCCGGTCACCGCAGCGTCCCGCAGCAGGGGTGGAGGGCCGATGCTCACTTTTCCCAGCATCCCCAGCGCCAGGGGGGTGCGGGCTCCCTGGGCGTCGGGCGGGCCCAGGGGCAGTGTCAGGGCAGCCAGCCGGGCCGTATCCTCGGGCCTGGGCGTGGTGGCAACGATAAATTGCTGGTGGAAAATGTTCAGCACGCCAGAGAAAAATGGTCCCTGGGCAGCGCGCAGGGCGGCCACCACCTGCCGGGCATCCAGGTGGTATTGGGCCAGCCGCAAGGGGTCTAGGGCAATATGAACCTCCGGCCAGCCGCGTCCGGTTTCGTCCACCCGATAGACTCCAGGCACTGACAGGAGGCCCGGACGGATCTGGAAAGCGAAGGTAGGCATCATCGCCGAGCTGTCCATATGGTTGGAGACCAGGGCGTACTCGGCAAAGGGATAGATGTTGGGCGCCATGAGGCGGACGATCATCCGTGCTCCTGGCGGCAGCGGGATGTGGGCGAGACGGGCCTGGAGCATCAGATAGGCCGTCTCGGGGTTCACATTGGGGTCGAAGTAGACGTGCAGCTTGGTCAGGCCATTACCCGTCTGGGAGCGCACCAGCCGCACACCTGGCTCCCCTTTGGCGGCATCTTCCAGGGGCTGCGTAACCTCGATCTCCATAAACTTGACCGGAAGATTGCCGGCATTGATCAGGACCGATACCTTGGGAAAGTTTACGTTTGGGAACACGGCCTCTGGCAGGGCCTGAAGCGCTAACCATCCCGCACCGAGGACGAACAGGCCAGAGAGGATTACGGAGAAACGGTTCTCCCAGAGTAAGGCCAGATAGCGTTTCATGCGGTTTCTGCTTTCATGGCTGCAGCTCCACGTGCGTGCCTGGGGCC
This sequence comes from Acidithiobacillus sp., assembly GCA_027365525.1. GTDB lineage: Bacteria > Pseudomonadota > Gammaproteobacteria > Acidithiobacillales > Acidithiobacillaceae > Igneacidithiobacillus. Next base: position 26,217 of record DAHXMJ010000051.1, on the reverse strand, counting down.
AGCCTGGAGCTGCCAGAAACCACTACCAGTTCGCCAGCCTTCAGCGGCCCCTGGACCCAGGCCTCCGCGCCGCGGCTCACCACTACCCGCACCGGTACAGACATCGCCCGCCCCTGCCTGATGACGAAGACCTCGCTGTGGGCACCACGCATGACCACGGCCCGGGCAGGAACGCGGAAAGCTGTGCCACCTTCCGAAGGCAGCGCAAGTTGCAGCCATTCCCCTGGCAGGAGCTGTGCGCTGTTTCGGGGCAGGGTGATGTAAACCGACACCAGGCCGAAGTGCCGGGCGCTTTGGCCTACGGAACGGATCTGCCCTAGCCACTGCTGGCCTTGGGCCCTGATGACCACGCTCGCCCCCAGCCTCAGGCCATGTGCCTGTTCCGGGGTCACATAAGCCCGCGCCCAGGGCTCACTGCGCCCTGCCAGGGTAGCTATGGGGCTACCGGCATTCACCACCGCACCGGGAGGGACCAGATAGTGCAGGGTTCCTGCGAATGGTGCTGTCAGCACCTGTTCGCCAGCCTGGGCTTCCAGCGCCAGCAGGGAGGAGCGCGCCTCGGCCACTGCCAGTGCGGCCCGGTCCACGTCCTGCCGTGCCATCACCCCGTCATGGAAGAGCTTCTGGGTGCGGGCAAGCTGGGTCTGGGCGTAGGCTACCCTGGCATGGGCTGCATGAATGCTGGCGTGAAGGCCTGGGGGTGCGATGCGCGCCACCACGGCACCCACTACGATGTTGCCCGGTGTGAGAAATGGACCCAGGACACGGCCCGTCACTGGAGAGGTCAGGGTGACTTCCCCGATGCTCTCCACTGTCCCCAGTACCTGTGTTTCACCCGGCCACGGGGCGGACTGCACCGCCACCGCCTGCACCGGTAAGGCATAGGCGGGAACTGCACTCCACAGCCATGCAAAAAGGGGCAGGATGGCTAACAAAAAGGGGGTGGAAAATGTTCTTCTGGTCATCGCATTCCTTCGCTTTCCGGCAAAATCCCGCTGTCCAGGGCCAGTTGCGCCCTCGCCAGGCGTGCCCGGATGGCGGCGCCCGCAAGCCTGAGCCGCGCCTGAACCCAATTGCTTTCGGCCTGCTGCAGGGCCAGTGCGCTCAGCGCGCCGGCGAGATACCCCTTGCGGGTCATTTTATATACGGCCCGGGATTCCCGGACCATGGTCCGGTCGTCGTGCAACGCATTGTCGGCGGCCAGTGCGGTCCCGTAATCCCCTGCAATGCGGCTGTCGACCTGCAGCATCAGTGCTCTTTTCCCGGCCTCCATGGCGGCCAGGTGTTCCTGGGCAGCGGCCACATTGTCGCGATTGCGGCCGAAGCCGAAAATGGGCATCTGCAAGCTCAGGGATGCCTGCCAGCCCAGGCCGCGGGCGTCTGGCACAGTCACTGTATCCAAACCGTAAGCACCGTTCGCGGCTATCACTGGCAGTCGGGCGGCCTGGTGGTAGTGCAGCGTCGCGCGGGCCACCTGAATTTCCCCTTCCGCTACCTGCAAAAGGGGTTGGGTGCGGGTGGCCTGGGCGGTTAGCACCGTCTCATGTGGCAGATCTGCCGAGGGGAGGGTAACAGGAACCAGGGGTGGCAGGGTGTCTGGCACATACGCGGTCTGCAGGGCCAGGACACGGAGGGCCGCCTTGGCTTCAGGAACCGTCTGGTTGAGTCCGGCCCGGGCCCTGGCAGCAGTCAGCCGGGCCTGGGTCAGGTCCAGGCGGGAACGGGTACCGGCATGGTAGCTCTTTTCTGTCGCTGCCTGGAGTTCCTGGGCCACTCCCAGGGCCCGGCGCCACACGGCCAGTTCGTTGTCCCATAGGGCTAGCCGGTAATAGGCTGCCGTGACCTGCGCGGCAACCAGCAGCCGTGCCTGCCGCTCCTGGTACCGGGCCACGGCCAGCTGGTTGCTGGCCAATGCCTCCAAAGCGTAGGTCTGGGGTGCATAGATGGGGATAGTGAGCTGGACTTGGCCAATCACCTCGGTAGCGCCGTTGGCAGACACGAGGACAGGCTGGCCTTTGCGGGTTTGGGCCCAGATGCTGCCGGCGACCAGGGACAAGCTTGGCAGCACACCGGCATGGGCGGCCCTGCGCAGCGCATCCTTCTCTGCCACCCGATGTTCCGCCTGTTGAACCAGGGCCTGGTTGCCCAAGGCCCGCTGGATGGCAGCCTCCAGAGTGAGGCCGGCTCCCAGGGCGGCCGGGGCCGGCAACAGGGCGCTGGCCACCAGAAGACAGGCAGCCGCCTGGCGCGCTACCCCGCCCATACGGCCCTGGACTCACGAGCACTATGGGGAGAATGCAGCACTACCCATGCACAAGCATGCCGCAATCGCAAAATCTCTCCGAACCACCTGCTGGATACGTCCATTGCTGTTATCGTCCCGCCTTCATGGAATGATGGTGTTTCGTGTGGATTGCGGGCATAGCATTCCCGGTCCGCCAGACGCCACATCACTGGCAGCGCAGGATGCCAGGTATCCTGCTACGCCAGGGACAAGCAACCTGCCCCCGCCTGTTCAGCCTGCCGCGAATGGTCCTTCCTGCCAATTACCATGTCAACACCTGCCTTGCAGCTGATCAGGGCCTTTTAGATGCCTTATTCAAAACGGGCTGACAGATGTTGGCCCGCCCCAGGAAGCCGCAGCCCGCAAACTTTACGCGCAGATCCTGAAAATGGCAGCGTACGTGCCCGGACAGGCATTCCGGCGTGGCCATGCGGGTCATGGCAGCAGCGCGCCCCGCGCCTGCCAGGTTTCTCAAGGATCTGGCAACACGCACCCTCGTTAGTTCACCCATGATGAGCGTGTGAAATCCGTAAATCCAGCCTTCATGGGGAAAAACTGGCAATGCTGGATGCTTTCCAGCAATTGCGTACCGAATTTTTCCGAACAAGCTTCTGGAATTGAGATATGGTGCATAAATTGTGTTCTGGCCCGGCCGTACACCCCGGTAGAAATCCTGGGGCTACCGCCGCCTTTCGGTATTGCTTTTGCCGTGCAGAAGCGCGCATCGACTTCAGGGGAAAATAAAAAATCCGGACGCCAACATATTGTTTCCCACTGGCACTTCTTGCAAGCTCAAACGCAACAGCCATGTCCGGTGGGGTGTGATCAGGCTGCCCGTTAAGGGAATAGTGCAATTTGAGCATTCCAGAGATTTCAGAAACATTGACATCATGACCAACGAAGATTGTCATGCTGTCTGGAAAAAAGGGTTTAGTGGTTTTCCTGGCATGGAAAAACGGTTTTTCCGTAAAAAGGGCTGTGGAGATTGCGATCATGATCGGTGTCGCGCCATGCCTGGCGTAGTAATGGCTGCTCCGGGTGATCCTTGCATAAAGGTTTCGCAGGGGCAGTATGCTATCCAGGACCTTTACCGAGCACGCGTCTCCCCATCCAACCTGGCTGCATGGCTTTCCATCTGCGTATTCCATCAAGAACGTTTCGCCAGCGGCACTGGCAATGTGAAGAGCGCCATCAAGAACCACATGACCGTGCTTTATGACAATCCTGTTTTTATCATTCAGGGCGCACACCGTACCCGGATTTGTAGCAAGGTCTGGGCAGAGGATGCCTCTGATTCTGTCGAGATAGCTGGTGTATTTCCCGCTGGATGACAATGAGAGTGCCAGAGAATGTGCATAGTACTTCTCTGCAATAGAGCTATTTATCGTGCATGCACGCATCTTGACTGCGTGGAAGAGAGGATCTTTACCATCAGCGATGTGTTCCACTGATACCTTCTGGCTGGGCCGGAATCCCTGTATGACTGCAGCCCCTGTCGCAATCGTCCGTTCCATATTGTCGGCGAAGACACCCAGACGGAAATTTTCTCCATATCGCGCAATATAGCTTTTGTAGTATGAAGAGATGCTGAACCCCATCATTTTTGCAAGGAAAATGCCGTTGTTTGTAAGGTAACCCGGCCTCGTCCCCCAGGCCGGCCAGCGCCGGTTTGACCACCGGTCCAGTGCCGCCCTGCTTTTGGTTGGTGAACGCACGCTGTGCCGCATGAAAATAACCACTTTTTCAATGGCCATCCCTGGAGCCTTCTCTGCGGTGCATATGCCGTTCGAGGAGAGCAGCAAAAAAATGATCATCGCTATGGTTGTCATTGCGTTCATTGTGAATTCCCGGTCCTTGGGGTAAATGCTGGCCGTTTTTTGTTTCATCTACTACGTCTTGAAGATTGCGGGAATCTTTGGCGAGCTAACGAAGTGGACTACTCCTACACCGGCGTGCAGCCACCAGAATATCCAGACCAGTTCTGACAGGTAGTCGTGGATTTTTTTGGGAATCTGGTAGAAATGTACTGGTGCAGCCGCACCAAAATTTGGAATGAGAAAGAACATGACAAAGCCGGTTGCAGCCATGCCGGTTACAGCTAGCAGACCAAGGCCCTGTATGAGTCCGGGCAGCCCACCACGGACCCCCGTCGCAGGAAGACACCCCTTGGCCAGCCCGGAGATGTCAGCGCAGATATTTTTTAGATATTCACCCTGATAGGGAAACAGGTGCGAGCGTACATGCTCCTTGTAATAGATCTGGATCCAGAATAAAGCGACGACCAGGGCTGTTGCCATGCCGATCCACATATGCGCGTGGAAAAGGAGATGCCGGAAATGAAGTTCTCCTTTCCTTTTCCAGATGGCTTTCATGTCCAGCTCGCTCATTACTTCAAAAGTTATAAGGATGGCAAAAAACGCATGCAACCATTTCACCATTGCTGGCCATTTCTGTTCCGGTAAATCCATATACACAAATCTCCTGTGGTCACTTTTTGTTTGCAGTGCGTTCCTCGAGTCCAGAAGGACGGGACAATGGCTTACAGGCGAAAGGGCTTTGGTCCTTTCTGATCCCAGTCAAAGGATGGCAGCAGATCGTAGGCATCCCGGTCCCGATGGTTGAGATGGGACAGTCCAAAACGGGTTTCTACCAGCTTGAGAATGCTGGCTGTGCTGGAGATGTGATGGTCCACAAAACCCTGCCTTGACCAGGGGGAGATCAGGAGCGCGGGGATGCGGGTCCCAAATCCGTAGCCGTCGACCTGGGGGGGAGGGACGGAATCCCAAAAACCACCCCCCTCGTCGTAGGTTATGAAGATGGCTGTGCGGTGCCAGGCAGGGCCAGATGCCAGGGCCCGAACCAGCTTCTCAACCCAGTCCATGCCGAATACCGGCGCACAGTCCGCCGGGTGTTCAGTATGGGCGGCCGTTGCCTTGACCATGGAGAAACCTGGCAAATTGCCCGACGCTGCATCATCCAGGAAATCTTCGGTACTCCGGATGTGGCCTTTTTTGACATATTCGGGCCAGCGTGCGTAGTACTGAAAAGGATTGTGGTGAGCTTCATACAGACGCCCGGTGTCGATGACGGCAGAGCCATCATCAGGACCGAAAGCTGTCTTGAGAGCCCAAGGCTTCACCTGATTCCAGTTCTCGTTGTACCAGGCCCAGTCCACATTGGCTACGTTCAGGAGGTCTCCGATATTCTGGTACGTCTGGAATTCCGGTGGAGGTGAAAGGCGCAGGGCATGGGGCTGGTTGGCGCCGGTAGGACCCTGTGTAGGAGAGAGATCGTTTATCAGAATACCGTTATGATCGTAGGGCAGATCAAAAAAGGAATGCTCCAGACCTGCAGCCTTGGGATCGAAGGGACTGCGGGAATCTGCCGGGGCCTTCGGATTAACACAGGACCGGGCAGCCGCAAGGTAGAGGGCATTACCCGTAGATCCACCGGACATGGCCTGGAAGAACCGGTCGTAAAGGACGTATTCGCGTGCGACCTGGTGGTAGAAGGGGATGTCCTGCGCCATGTAGTGTCCCAGGACCGGCCCGCTTGGATGCGCCAAATCAAATTCAATGCGCTGGGATACATATTTTTCCAGCTGGGTACGGGACAAATGCCGATGGTCGCCCATGGCCAATGCCACGAAGCGATCCATCTTGCCGTTGTTGATCTGCGCTGACATCCGGAAGAAGCGATGTTTGGGATCCCAATGCACATTGTCGTTGGCGGGGATATAGGGTGCGAGATGAAACGGCGCATTGGGCAGCTCAGCCTCCTGAAACCCGATAATGTCCTTGGGCGTCGGCAGAACCGTATAGGGGATCCCGGCGGGATTTTTTTGCAGACCCAGAAACCGGGAATCAATTTTCCCCGACGCGTCCAGCAGATTGGTCACCTGCTGCCCATTGCGTGGACTGAAGGTGCCAAAATAGTGGTCGAACGACCGGTTTTCCTGAAAAATCACAATGATATGATCGATGTTGTCGCGCAGCCGGTTGAGGTGGGATACACCTGCAGCCTTCGCCATCCCAATAAAGCCTGGAACCATGGGAGCTGCTGCGGCAGCTCCAAGGGTCTTGAGGAATGATCTTCTCGATATAGTCATTGGTTACACCTCACGAAAATTGTAGGGAATGCACCGAACCCGGGAGTGCCAACGGTATCCCTGGGCTCTGTCTTCAGCTGCATCTGTCTGAAACCCATGGTGCGGCCAGATACAGGCTGCGATTATCCCACATGTATACCACTGGCATGTTACAGAAGCGTGAAATACCGATGACTCTCCATGGCATTATTGTGTTTGGCTTTTAAGGAAGCCCTGGTTTGTCTCGCGGTGATACTGGTTGCACAGTAAGGAAGTCAGGAGCCGTCAGCATGACAGGACGGGCCGGCCTGGCAGAAAATCCCGGATCCTGCGCCGGCTCCCGGCATATCCCATCCGGTTCCTGCGTGCTCTCACCAACAGGTTGGGGCTGGCCGACAGCAGGGACGTCTACCGCTTCTTACTGGTAGACATATACCGCGTGTGCCTCGCCAGCATACACAAAAATCTGGTGATTACCGGTACACTCCAGGATTTTCAGCGGGGTGTTTTTGTCCTGGATGGTGCCTATGCTGAGCGGCCGCATGATGGTCCTGTCCCCCAAAAGGATTGCACACCCCTGGTGCGATTGCATCCCGGTCACTGCAGAACGTCCCGCAGGAGGGGCAGGAGCCAACCATCGCGAATACACGAAGCCATGATGCACTCGCCCCCACCACCCTCCTCCGGGTCATCCCAAGAACTTCCAATATTCCAGTTTCCCCTAAAAAAACCATCTGCTGTCCAGGCATGCCTGTCTCCAGTTCCAATCCACAAGCTGTGTTATGTAGAGATCACTACGGGTACTACGTGCGGCAAATTAAACCAGCCAGAAGGCAGGAACCCCAGACAGGTACGGCGGGCCAAAAGTTCTGTCTGGTTTGCAAGTCCTCGCAGATCCCCCTGGCAGCTTTGTCAAAGTTGCTTAGCAGTTATCATGCAGCACGTTGCTGGCTGTTTAAAATTCAAAATCCATAAATTTCTCATAATTGCGCCAACGGCTAACAGAAGTCTGATAGAGAGGCTGCCTGACCTGTGCGTAGCTGGATGTCGCACAATTGGTCTCTGTTTTACAAATGGCATCCAGATCATGACTAATAGATATGCCTAAAAAATCTTCAATTTTTGGCAGAATCATGGAAGGCGATGTTACAAGTTCCTCATAACATACTGTAATAATGTTGCAGGGAAACAGCTGCTTCCATCTGTTCATGATTTTATTCTGCACACGGTACTGGAATACAATATCGGATATTGATCTTTTGTATGGATGGTGGCCAGAGAAAGGCTTCATGAAACATGAAAGTGCTACATCCCTATAGTCTCTCACAATGTGGATAACCAGTGCATCTGTGACAAGTTTAAGGATTAGTGGCAAAAACTGAAAATTGAACAGCATCTTGTCTACATGAATAGCTGTTTTTCCTGCATGGCCATAATCCAGAAGAAGCTGTTCGGCGAGAGAAAGTACTGAAGCCTGGTCTAGCTGGCCCAATGTTCCAAGATATTCAGCGACCACGCCGTCCGTAATTTTGCGTACAAGACGGCTGACATTGGCGCTCTCTCCATGCCCGGACATCCCACCACCAACAACAAGCAGTTTCTCAAGAAGGGATGAGCCCGATCTGGGCATGCCGACAATAAAAACCAGTTTCTGGGCACCTGAAATACCGGATATTGTATTTGGCGAATAACCCATGCAGGAATTTACAAACGATATTGTTTCGCTTCTATTCCATTCTCCAGGGTAAGCAAACCTGTTTGCATCCTTGTAGTAAGAATACGCAGCTTCGTACAATCCACATCTGTCTGCAAGATCACCCAAAAGAAAAGCAACAGCCGATTTTTCCTGATTTCCAGAAATAACACTTTCATTCCTGGAAGCCCAGCATTTAAGTTTTCCATATGCTTTTTGTACGGTTCCGTCATCACAGTGCAGTACGGCGCGACCATAGGCTAACATCTGCGCATAGCTCTGAGAATCAGATGTGCATTCAGGCAGGATAGACAGGGCTTCCTGATAGCAGCCAGCCCGTTCTAATGCTGCTGAGCGCAGGGCAGTTCCAATGGGGGATGACTGATCCCCGTCTGCGATGTTGTCAAGAACCTGAAGCGCCAGCGCTGGAGAACCAGAATTAAGAAGCACAGAAGCCTTGAAAAATTTTATTTCAGCATTTTCTGGGTTTGTGGCTATTGCCCGATCTGAGAGGCAGACAGCCCTGGCATGATCGCCAGCCTGGTCTGCGCAGATTGCAAGGAGAAATAATATGGTGCTGTTGTCTGGTTCAATCTGCATCAGAGTTAACAAAATGGATTCAGATTTTTGGTAAAATCCCAGTAGCTGGAAACAGCGGACGAGCTGTATGCCGTATAAAGTATTGTCTGGTTCGTGGGCAAAGGCACGGTTAAACAGCTGTGCAGCCTCCCGGTAGTGGCTGTACCTGTAATAAATCATGGCCAGAGAATAAAACCACCTTGCTGGAGGAGATTTAATGCGGCCAAGATGGTGTGCAGCGACAGACTCTGCCTTCCCGGTGTTGCCATTTTCTAAAGCCTGCTCAACCTCAAGCAGTGCGGTATCGCCTAAACTGTGAGTGCTGGAATTCATTTTGAAGGTGTTAAAAGCAAACAGGAGACAGGCCATTCCCGCCCGATGGCATATGGTCGGGGGGAATGTGGTGATAATGAAATGCTAGAACGAGAAAGCCAGCGTACCAAACACAGCTCTTGGCTCACCCGGGTTGACAATTTCATATCCGGATGCATTGGTATTGAAATATCCTCCGCCAGTAATATTCCCTGTCGAATTGTATTTCCGATTAAACAGATTGGTTATGTTCAGCGACAGGGTCGAATACCGTACCCCGGGTATAATCCCGTCCAGTGCTGTTGTCCTTGCTTCAAGATTTAGGTTTACAATATCGTAGCTGCCAATCGTCTGGTGGAATGATGGTGCGCCAGTGTTGTTGTTAAAAATATACTGTGGACCGGTGTATTGATCGAAAACGGTAGCCGTAAATTTTGTATCTGCCACCGGTACATACGTGCTGTAACTGACCCCAATATTCGCTGTAGCATCTGGTGTTGCTGATACAGGAGCACCATTGTATGAAAGATTGTCTGCTGTTGAAAAATATTTTGTATAGTATGCGTGAATAACTCCAACATTGCTAAACGCAGACCAGTTTCTGTTGATCTTGGCATCAATTGAGAGATTGACACCATTCAGTACTGCGGTACCATAACTAAATATTGTGTATAGCGGATTTGTCAGAGAGGTAACTGGAATTGTCTCATTGCTTAGCTTGTCATTAAAGTAGTTAATGTCGGCAAACGCATCGTCCAGCCCAAGGAACCCCTTCTTGTTGAACCTGGCCCCAATTTCGTAGTCGTTACTGCGGACAGGCTTTAGCGTTCCCAGATCGGTCAGCGGTCCTGCTGCTGCATTATAGTTTCCGGCAGTTGGATTTTGGTAGGTTACAGAGTAGCTGCCGTAAATTGCCACGCTTTTTGTTATCGCATAATTTACGCCTACGGATGGTTCAAGTCTCTGGAATTCCTTTGCCAGGCTCGGTGACGTGCTGTATTGAAGGCTGGTGTCATTCGGATAGTCTGCAGCGAGTGCTGGGCCATTCTGGAAGAAATGCGTCTGGAAATCCATAAAATCCAGGCCCGGCACAATGCTGAGGCCTTTCATTGGGGTAATCCGGTCTTGAATGAATCCTGATGCGTATGTTTCCGTGTAGGTGTGATCTACGACCTGGCGGGGATTTCCTGGTCCGCCGATCGTTGTTGGAATCGTGTATCCCATGGAATTGTTGCCAGAGTAACCATTGACATTGGTATTTGCATTTATAACATAGCCGCCAAATCCGATCGTGTTCATTGGGAGTTTGACGTCAAAGTCCAGCTTGTCGCCGTACGTATTTGTATACCAGTTGGTAATCTGGGCAGCCGAGCGGCTGTTTGGTGGATAAAAATAGTTTACGCTGTAATGGTGCAATACGCTATTTCTGTACCACATCTCATTGGTTAGCGCAACATGTCGTGCGATGTGCGTATGCTGCCGCCCGTAGAGAAGAAACATGTGTTCCTGATCGTTTTTGTGCCAAACTGAATATGGCAGTGTAGAGTAAAAACCCGTAGTGTTTTGGCTATATGGCACTCCGTTGGGCAGGCCATTTAGTGTTGCGCCCTGCACCGGGTACAATGGGATCTGGTTTGGGCGCAGGGATCTGTTTCTGTCGTAGTATGCGCCAAAACTGTATGTTGTTCCGTGGTAGTGTTTTCTTGCCTTGAAGAAAAGCTGGTCTGTGTGGCTTGGCAGGTATGTTCCGCTGCGGAAACTGTGTCCATGAGCATAGGCTCCTGCTATGACGGCTGACCAGCCATCAATCTGCCCGGTACCGGCAGAAGCGGTAATAATTCTTGATCCGAAACTGCCATATGAAAAGGCCGCTTTAGCTTTTGCCTGCCGGCCTGGCTGCACAGGAATAAAATTTACTGTTCCGCCAAGGCTGTCAAACCATCTGTTTTGTGGGTTTCCTGGTCCGTAAATCGTGTTGATGCCGCTGAGCAGTGCACCTATGGGTGTTTCCACAGTGTGGAAACTTTTTCCTTCATCCAGATTCTGGATCGGAATGCCGTCAAACAGTCCTGTAATTCCGTTGTATTCCAGGTTTCCGCTATACGATGTTACGCCAACCTGTATGCCGCGTATTGAAATTGTTGACCGGTTGGATACACCGCTTCCGTCAGGACCGCTAATAAAAACGTTTGGCAAAATGCTTAATGCCTCTGACGAACTGGCGTTAGGGCCAAATATTTTTGCCTGTTTTTTTGTAACAGTTCCGAGACTTTGTGTTGATTTGAAAATCTGCTTGTGTGTCAACACCCTGTTTGTAAAGGCCGAACCGGCTGTTGTGGAATTTTTTTCTGCTGTCGATGTATCACTTACGCTCCCAACATATGTAGTTTTTGTTGGGTGTTTTTTTTGCGGCTTCGCAGGCGTGCCATCTGCAGTCGCGTTTCCTGATGAAGCCAGTACTGCGATTGCGGATATTACGGTTAGTGTTACTGCCTTTTTTGTTGGTGTTCTGTGTAGCATTGTAAAGATCCTCTAGCTATTTTGCGGCCCTGTTAAGTAATTATGACAGCTCACTTAAACCTAAGACTGTTGCAGATGATCCTGATTTGCTTCAACTTTGTGCATATCTGCCAAATGGTGTACTTGGTTTTATGCAATCATGTAAACTACCACCTCATTGTGACAGTGGTGTGAAAATTCCTGACAGAAGCCTGTCTAAACGATAACTTTTATGTGAGTGTGCCTGGGTTATTTTTTAGCCTGTACTAATTGTACCTGTGCAGTTCTCTGGCAAGCTGTCAATGCTGTGGCAATCTGCCGTTTGAGCGGGCAGTAGAATATGACTGGTGCCAGATCGGCGTGATGGGTTGCCGGCAGGGACGGATCTGGGCCAGTTGCTTTTTATGCGGGCTTTTGGTTTTTTGCGGTGGAATGTGGACTGGGGAGTGGCATGCTGGACAGGAAACCGTATACCGTGCAGCAGCAGGCGCTGGCAGCCTCGATGCTGGGAATGCTGCTGGATGGCTACGATCTCAGCATTATGGCCGTTGTGCTGCTGCCCCTTTCCCGAGCCTGGCACCTGACAGCTGGCCAGACCGGGACCCTGATGGCGGCCGCTCTTGCTGGCTCCTTTGCCGGGGGGCTTCTGGGTGGATATGTAACAGACCGTTTTGGAAGGCGGCGTCTTCTGCTGCCCAACATTCTGCTGTACGGAACGGGAGCGGTCTGGAGTGCCCTGAGCCTCCACCTGGACAGTCTTTATGCCGCCCGTTTCGTGACTGGGCTGGCGATTGGCCTTGATTATCCCCTTGTTGCTACCATTGTTGCAGAATATGGGCGGAGCATGACCCGGGGGCGTGGTTTTGCCTGGATCAACCTTGCGTGGTTCGCAGGAGCGCTGGTTTCGACCCTGGTCGGCTGGATGCTGCTGTCCATGGGGTCTGGCTCGTGGCGCTGGATGCTGGGCAGTGCCGTGGTTCCGGTCGCCGTTCTTTTCTGGCTTCGCCGCGGGCTGCCGGAATCACCCCGATGGCTGGTCCGCAGGGGGCAGTGGAGGGAAGCAGTAGAGGCCCTGAAGGCCATTCGCCCGGAACTTACCACCGAAGCGCTGGAAACCCATCTGGGATCCTATAGGGGAGAGAGTTTTTCCATGGCCCGGCTGCTGCGGTCTCCCTGGCCCCGGCGTCTCGGGCTGGCTGTTCTGCCCTGGTTTTTTCTGGACGTTGTGAGTCTGGGCATTGCGCTGTATTTTCCCCTCGTTCTGCGGCAATACGGGCTGGCTGGCAGCCAGGAATCGGCTGCCGCCATCAATGCCCTGTTCCTTGCTGTTTCTGCTTCCTGCATTGTGTTCATTCTTCCGCGTGTGGACCGCTGGGGCCGAATTCCATTGCAGACAGCAGGTTTTTTGCTTATGTCCTGTGGGCTTGCAATTTTTGGGGGGGCTGTCGCCTGGCACCTGCCAGCCGCCGTGTACGCAGGCGCCACGCTCTATGCCATGGGTTTGGGGCTGGGTCCGGCCGTGACGGTTTTTGCCCTTTCGGTCGAACTTTTCCCCACTCATCTGCGTGCCACGGTGGCTGGGATGGCTACTGCTGCATCCCGCCTTGGAGCGGTATTTTCAGCGCTTCTTTTTCCCCTTCTGGAGCGCGGATGGGGTATTGCGGACCTGCTGCTGCTGAATGCTGGCGTAGCCCTGGTTGCAGTAATTGTGACCCGTGTTTTTGCTCTGGAAACCCGCCGGGTTTCCCTTGAGGAACTGGAACTTCAGGCGGATGGCAAGAGTGCCCGTTTGCATGCCCCCTCATAATGGTTCCGGCCACTTCCCTCCGGCCCCCTTTTTGCTGGACGGAAAAGCCCCGATCTGTTCTGGCCATCCCGGAGAAGGGGAGCGGGCCGCTTCGCTCTCGGGCTCCTGAAACGGTCGCGTCAGGAAGGGCTTCCAAAGTTCCAGGTGCGGACTACCTGGAGTGGGTGGGGCGGGCTCTGCCAGGCCCGGGGCAGGGGAGGAAAAGGGGCAGCGGCCCGGATGATGGACAGGGCTGCCGTAACCAGCTGTGGATGGCTCCTCCCGTGCAATACGGCAATTCGGATGAGGCGGCCGTCAGGGGCGACCGTCACGGCGATCACGATGTTTCCGTGGGGCAGGGACGCACCAGAGAGATGGGAGCTGGCCGTTTTTATGATCCGTAGCTGCCAATTTCGCAGCCAGGCACGGAACTCCAGGCTTTTCCTCTCATTGTGGCGTGGATGCTGCTTCTGCTGAACTGAACGCATTTGTGCCGGAACCTCCAGGCGGGAGGCACGGACAGGAATGAGGCTGATAGAAGTGGTCGCTGCTGAAGCGGCCGGTATCCGGGCAGCTTTCTGGACGTGGATTTCCAGAAAGGAAGTGTCAATCTGGCCCTGCAGCGGCAGGGCAGTCCCGGGCAGCCAGAGAAAAACCGGAAGCCAGACGGAAACATTGATGGCGATGGAGAGCAGCAGCCATGGAAAGAGGCTGTCCCAGTCCGATGCCCGCACAAGGCGCGAGACCCGGGGCAGGACAGGCGCCAGGGGGTTGAGGGCCGTACGCCGCCAGAACCCATGCGGCGGTACCTGCTTTCTGGCAGGCTGAAACTGGCGTTTCCTGGTCTGCAGGGAGTCGGATTTCACTCCAGCCAGCCCGCTGCCTCCATGGCATAGTAGGTGATAATGGCATCCGCTCCAGCGCGCCGGATTGCAAGAAGGGATTCCATTACGCTATCCCGCAGGTCAAGGTAGCCTGCCCGCGCAGCGGCCTGCAGCATGCTGTACTCCCCGGATACCTGGTAGGCAAGCAAGGGAAAATCGCACCGCTCCCGGACATCACGGATAATATCCAGATAGGCAGCGGCGGGTTTTACCATCACGAGGTCCGCGCCTTCTTCCAGATCCAGCTGCAGTTCCCGGAAAGCTTCCCGGCGGTTGGCTGGATCCATCTGGTAGCCACGCCGGTTGCCAAAGCCGGGGGTGCTGTCAGCGGCATCCCGGAACGGACCATAAAATGCGCTGGCATACTTTACCGCATAGGAAAGTACGGCTACATTTTCGTGCCTTGCCGAATCCAGTGCCTCCCGGATGGCCATGACCATGCCATCGACCATCCCGGACGGTGCCACGACGTCCACGCCGGCTTCCGCGTAGGAGAGGGCCTGCAGCTGGAGATTTTCCAGGGTTGCGCTGTCGTCCCGGTCTCCGTGGGCATCCAGCACGCCACAGTGCCCGTGGCTGGTATATTCGCAGAAACAGGCATCGGCGATTACCAGGAGCCCGGGATGGCGCTCCCGGATGGTGCGGACCGCCCGCTGGACCAGGCCATCCGCTGCCCAGGAAACGCTTCCCAGCGCGTCTTTGCTGCCGCTGTGCACGACGCCAAAAAGAAGAACGCCGGAAATGCCGCGGGCGGCTGCCTCGTTACAGAGCCGGAGGGCCGAATCGATGCTGTGGCGAAACACCCCGGGCATGCTGGAAATTTCGGTCCGGATTCCTTCCCCTTCCACCAGAAAAATGGGCAGGAGAAATTCTGCGGGAGTGAGATGGCATTCCTGCAGCATCCTCCGCATGGCGGGATGGCGCCTGAGACGGCGGGGCTGGTGCCGGGAATGGGAGCAGGTGGGGATCATGCGTTTTTCTCCAAAGATGCTGTCCAGGTTTCCAGTGCTGACAGGAGCCCCGCGTTGCTTGCTTCGGGAGCGGTCCATGGACTGGGAAGCCCCTTGCTGGTAACGGCCTCGGCGGTCAGGCTGCTGATGGCAATAATGGGGGTATTTTTCAGCCAGCGCTGTCCGAGTCCTCCTACCATCTGGTAAAAATTGTTGAAAATTTCTGGGCTTGTCACCGTGACAGCGTGCAGTTCGCCCCGGGCCCAAGCGTGAAGGAGCGGAGTGGGATTTGCACCGGGGACGGTCCGGCGGTAGCAGAAGACCTTTTCCACCAGAGCCCCGCGCTGCCGCAGCGTGGTCTCAAGAAGCTCCCGGCCCTGGTCGCCGGCGAAGATGGCCATTTCCAGGCCCGCAACATCCTGCAGATCAGAAATTTCCAGTAGGCCCTCGGAACTGAAGCGATCCGGGACCAGGTGGACCTCAACCCCAAATTCTCGCAGTGCCCTGGCAGTTTCCCGCCCCACGGCAGCGATCCGGACGGTAGATGGCCATGGGACCCGAAATTCACGCCCCTGCCAGCGGCTGAGGGCGAAATGGACGGCATTCCGGCTGGTAAAAATGGCCCACGAAAACCGGGCCAGATGATCCAGCGCGCCATCCAGGGAGTGCCACGTTTCCGGGGCCTCAATGCGTATCGCCGGGAAGGTAATAGCCCGTGCACCAGCCTTCTGCAGCAGGCAAACCAGTTCCGTAGACTGTTCCATGGGGCGGGTAACCACGATCCCCTTGTCCAGAAGAGGCCTGTTCATGCCTGGTGGATTTCCTGGATAATCTGGCCGGCTCCCTGTGCCAGCAGACAGTCTGCCACGGTCTGTCCAAGGGTGTCCGGATCATCGCCAGTGGCTCTGGCAGTCAGGAGTCTGAGGCCATCCGCGCTGGCTACGCGTCCTTCCATCTCCATGCTTTCCCCTTTCCACCGGGCCAGCGCGGCCACGGGCAGACGGCAGTCTCCTCCGAGTATCCGGTTCATGGCCCTTTCTGCCCGGACACACCACTCTGTGGGATGGTGGGACAGGGGGTGGACCAGACGGCGGGTGGCAGAGTCTTCAGCGCGGATTTCAATCCCGATGGCGCCCTGTCCAACAGCGGGGAGGGAATCTTCAATGGACAGGTATCCGGCTATACGCTCTGCAAGACCGAGCCGCAGCAGACCGGCGGCTGCCAGGATAATTGCATCCCAGCCACCGCCGTCCAGATGGCGGAGCCGTGTGGCAACGTTGCCGCGCAGGTCCCGGACATCAAGATGGGGGAACTGGTGAAGAAGCTGGGCACGGCGGCGCAGGCTGGAACTCCCGACCCGCGCACCTGCAGGCAGTCCGGATGGGGCCTGGTAATGGTTGGAGACAAGGACATCCCGGACATCTTCCCGCTCCAGAATGACTGCCAGTTCGAGGCCTTCTGGCTGGACAGAGGGAACGTCCTTCATGGAGTGGACAGCGAGGTCGACCTCCCCCGCGAGCAGGGCGGTTTCGATTTCCTTGACGAAAAGCCCTTTTCCTCCCACCAGCTGGAGGGGGGTATCGAGATGGCGGTCACCGGCAGTAGTCATCGAGACGAGCTCCACCGCGAGACCCGGATTCCGGGACAGCAGTTCCGCACGCACATGTTCCGCCTGCCACAGGGCAAGGGGACTGGCGCGGGTTCCAATGCGCACAACCGATCGGTCCATCCTGCTGGCGGGAAACCCCGGACACATGCCGGGGAGGGATAGCGCGGTGGCCACAGACCACCCTGGTCCCGCTCCTCCTCTAGTCAGACTATCCTGGTCCATGGGGGCCGGCCCGGACGCCCACCCACGTCCCCGGCGGGCTTTCTCCGGGATCGCCATCGGGTATCCGGATACGGATAAACGAAGCCCACCATATCAGGGCGCGCTTCCATGTCAAGACAGCCACTGTGCGGGACGGCCTGCACCCGGAAACAATTGCCCTTGCGGGAGGAGGCAAGATACAATCAGGGGCAGATTTTTCATGCCATCCTGCTTTAGGAGCAGCGCAAATGCAATTCAAGAATACCGTCGTGATTCTGGTGGCAGCTGGTGTCGTTACCCTGGCAGGCTGTGCACGCAATGTAGGCAGTGGCGCTCCCGGGGGCGTGGGGCCCGTGGCACCTGGGGTTTCTGCAGGGACATCTGGCTATGCGGGCGCGGGAGTCGGATCCCAGAACCTGGGCAACAACGGCCCCATAGGTGGGGGGAGCAGTGGCCTGACAGCGGCAGAGCTGGCGGCACTGCCACGCCATCTCCGGGTCCACTTCGGGTTTAACAGTGACAGCATGGATGCGAATGGACAGACCGTTGCGGCGGAGAACGCCCAGTTCATGATGAACCACGCCCATGTCAAGGTACGCCTGGAGGGGAATACGGATGCCCGGGGAACCCAGGAATACAACCTTGCTCTTGGCGAGCGGCGTGCCGAGACGGTCAAGCAGTATCTTGAATCCCAGGGAGTAAGCGGAACACGCATCAGCACGGTCAGCTTTGGCAAGGACAACCCGCTCTGTGCACAGAACGATTCGGCCTGCTGGGCACGGAACCGCCGTGTGGATTTCGTGTACAGCGGCGGCTATCAGGGACAGTAAGGAGGTTTCCAGCGGATGAAACGCAGGGTGGTGTCCTGTGTGGCAGCTGCCGCACTCCTTATGGCGAGCCCATGGGCATCCGCCGAGTCTTCCCGGGCAAAAATCCGGCAGCTGCAGCAGCAGGTGGCGGTCATGCAGGGGGAGCTGAACAGCCTGATCGCCATCCAGAAAGCTAGCCGGGGAAGCCAGACTGCCTTGGGGGATCTCCTGAACCGTTACCAGCGCATGGACCAGGAACTCCGGAACCTGCGGGGAGAACTGGAAACGCGCACGCATGACCTGAAAACCCGCCAGGCAGCCATGAGTACCAAACTGGATGCCCTGGCCGCGACTGTGGCCGCGATGGGCGGGGGTGCGGCAACTGCCGCGACGGCCAGTACGGGGAGCGCCCCCGCACAGGGGCCCGCAGCTGTCGCCCCAGCCCTGTCGGGAGAGGCTGTAACCTCGGCCGCCGGCAGTGCGTCTGCCCCCGTAGTTCAGGGCCTTGGACAGAAAGAGTACGCTAGGGCGTTCGACTATCTGCGGGAAGGAAAATATGGCACAGCCGTGACCGCACTTCAGGGTTTTATCCAGCAGTATTCCCAGAGCAGCCTGGTTGTGGATGCCTATTACTGGCTCGGTCAGGCCCAGTACGTTCTCGGACAGAACCAGGCTGCCATCGGCAGCCTGGAAACCGTTGTCCAGAATTACCAGCAGAGCAGCAAGGCGCCCGAGGCGCTGCTGCGTATTGCCGAGATCTACCAGTCCCTGGGCCAGCCAGGGCGGGCCAGGTCTGCACTTAACCTGGTGCTGAAGAAATATCCAAGAACCCCGGCCGCTCAGAGGGCCCAGGCTGAACTGCAGGCCCTGTCCCACTGATCTGTCATGTCCCGGCTGCGCATCACAGAGATCTTCTGTAGTCTTCAGGGGGAAACGGCGAGTGTAGGCCGGCCAGCCACTTTTGTGCGCCTGACCGGCTGCCCCCTGCGCTGCCAGTACTGTGATACGGCCTACGCCTTCCATGGCGGGGAATGGCAGGAGATAGACGCCATTCTGGACCAGGTAGCCGCGCATGGCTGCCGGCTGGTGGTTGTGACTGGTGGGGAGCCCCTGGCACAGCCAGAAGTCCATGGTCTCCTCTCGGCCCTCTGCGACCGCGGACATGAGGTATACCTTGAGACCAGCGGTGCACTTCCTGTGGCAGAGGTCGACCCTAGGGTTATCAAAATTCTGGACCTCAAGACACCCGGTTCCGGAGAGGTGGTACGGAACTACTGGCCCAACCTGGGATTTCTCGGTTCTGGAGACCAGGTAAAAATGGTCCTCTGCAGCCGGGAAGACTATGAGTGGGCCCGAAAAATTCTGGAAGAACACCAGCTGTGGGACCGCTGCGAGATCCTGCTTTCGCCTTCATACACCCAGCTGCCGGTTCGGGACCTGGCTTCCTGGATACTTGCAGACCGGCTTCCCGTCCGCCTCCAGATCCAGCTGCACAAGCTGATCTGGGGGGATGAACCTGGGCACTGAGAAGAAGGGAGAGGACCCATGCGCAGGCCAGCTGTGGTACTGCTTTCCGGTGGTCTTGATTCCGCGACCGTTCTGGCTCTTGCGTGCCGTGATGGTTTTGCCGTGCATACCCTTTCCTTCGATTACGGGCAGCGCCATTCCGCCGAACTGCGCTACGCACAGCAGATTTCCAAGATACTGGGAGCGGAAAGCCACCGGGTGTTTCCCCTGGACCTGCGGGCCATCGGCGGATCGGCACTTACGGATGAGAGTCTTGCCGTCCCTGAAGGTGGTGGTGAGGAAAGGGGCGGCGGTATCCCGCTCACCTATGTTCCTGCGCGCAATACCGTATTTCTGTCCATTGCCCTGGCATGGGCTGAAGTTCTGGGAAGCCAGGACATTTTTGTGGGGGTCAACAGCCAGGATTACAGCGGCTATCCGGACTGCCGTCCTGGTTTTGTACTGGCGTTTGAGGAACTGGCCAACCAGGCCACCCGTGCTGGAAGTGAAGGCCGGACCATGCGGATCCATGCACCCCTGCAGTTCCTGCGCAAAAGTGAAATCATCCGTCTGGGCAGCCAGCTTGGCGTGAACTATGGGCTGACGCGTTCCTGCTACCAACTGGACCGGGAAGGACGTTCCTGTGGTCGGTGTGACAGCTGCCGCCTCCGCAGCGAAGGGTTCATCCAGGCCGGAATTCCTGATCCCACACCATATATCTGAGCCTGGAAGCAGGGGGCCTGCATGTAGGCCCCCGCGATGGAAAAACCTGTTGCTCGCGGTCTGGCAGGCCAGACCGGATCAGTGGGACCATGCCGGCTGGCTGTCGGCTCCCATGGTGCTGTGGAGGATGGCCAGTGTTTTTCCATCAGTGCTGGCTTCGGCGAGGACCTTCCGTCCTCCCCGTTCCGTACCATACAGTACCATCTGGCCATTGCTGGAAAAACTGGGATGGTCGCAGTTTCCTTGGGCATCCAGAATGCGGAGACCACTGCCATCCGGTCTCATTACAGCCAGGGCATAGACGCCGCTGGTCCGGTGAATGAAGGCAATGGCATTCCCGGCTGGAGAAAAAACCGGTCCCGCATTGTAGGTGCCGCTGTAGCTCAGGCGGCGAACGTTCCCGCCGCTGCTATCCATGGCGTAGATCTGCGGACTGCCAGCGCGGTCAGAAACAAAGGCGATCTGCTGGCCTCCTGGCGCCCAGGTAGGAGAGGTATTGATGCTCTGGTCATGGGTCAGCTGCTGTCTCTGTCCTGTTGCCAGGCTGACAGTATAGATGTTGGTTTCCCCGCCCTGTGCGCGGGCGTAGGCCAGCCGGTTACCCCCAGGAGAAAAGGCCGGCGCGCTGACAATTTCTCCACCCGGTGCAACTGCCCGCCGCTGGCCGGTAGCGAGGTTCTGGACAAAGATGGTTGCCCGGCCATTCAGGTAGGTGACATAGGCCAGACTGCGGTTGTCTGGTGACCAGGTTACCGAAAAAATGGGCATTAGTCCCTGGACGACCACATGGGGGTCCCAGCCATCGGATTCCGCAACCAGCAGTTCATACTGGCGGCCGAGTTTCCGGACATAGGCAATGCGGTGGGCAAAAGGACCGGGTTTGCCAGTAAAGGCTTCATATATTGCGTCGGCAACATGGTGAGCCGTCATGTGGAGTTCGTTCGCAGGGCAGCTGAAGCGTTTTGCGGCCAGTTCTTTCCCCGTTGCCACATTGTAGACATAGACGCTGACAGCATATCCCCCGGCTTCCGGGATGACGGAGCCTACTGCAAGGCCCGTGGCGCCCGCAGCAGCCCAGGGGCCTGCCTGTACGCCGCCAGGACCGTGCGGATCCGAGGGGTAGGTGGCGGGGGCCAGGACGTTGAACATCCCGCTGTGGCTAAGATCATCCCGTACCACCTGGGCAACCGACGGCTGTCCGGGGACTCCCGGGCCAAAGGAAGGGATGGCGATGGGTAGCGTAGAAGATACGCTTTTGGTGACTTCGACCGTGAGTGCAGCCTGTGAAGACTGTGCAATGCCGAACCCTGTGAGCGCGAGCAGAAGCATCCAGAACCGTTTAGCCATGATTGAGATCCTCGGCATTGAATTTGATATCCACTTCTTTATAGATCCCATAGGATAGGCCAATAGGGGGTACGAAGGGAGCGGCCCGTGCTACCGTCTGGACCACCGCCTGGTCAAACTGGGCGCTGCCACTGGAGCGGACAATGACCGGAGGGCCAATGAGACTGCCCGTTGGACTCAGTTCAATCTGCACCACGCAGTTGAGTGATGCCGCAAAACTGGTATTCCATGCATTGTAAACCCGCTGGTGGATTTCCTGGGAGAACAGCACCGAAAGCTTCTGGTTTTCGGCCGCCTGCTGGGCACGGGCAGCGGCGAGATTGGCTTCTGCCTGAAGTTTTGCCCTCGCTTCCAGCTGCTGCTGGAGTGCCTTTGCCCGTGCAGCCTCCGCCGCTTTGACAGCCTCCTCCGCAAGCTGTTTCTTCAGGGATGCAGCACGCCTTGCCGCTGCCGCCTTCTCCGCTGCCGCCTTCTCCGCTGCCGCCTTCTCCGCTGCCGCCTTCTCCGCTGCCGCCTTCTCCGCTGCCGCCTTCTCCGCCGCCGCCTTCTCCGCCGCCGCCTTCTCCGCCGCCGCCTTCTTCAGCGCCAGCTGTTCAGCAGTTTTCTCTGCCCGGGCACGTTCGGCCGCAAGCTGGCTGGTGGATTTCTGGACCGTGTTTCTTTTCGGAACCGGGGCTGGGGCAGGCTTGGGGGCTGGTGGGGGAGGGACTGGAACCGCCCTGGGCTCAGGTTTCGGTACGGGCCGGGGTGCCGGTGCAGGCTGGGGCCGGTGCTGTGGTTCCGGGGCAGGCCGGGGAGGCATCGCCCCCTCCAGGCTGGCTTCCATCGGCGCTGGCGATGTTTCTGGAATCTGGACATGAAAGGTCAGGAACAGGGCCGCCAGAACGGCCACATTCAGCGCCGCCGCAAGCAGAAAAGGCCGTATTCGGGGATCCCGTTTCAATGCGCCTCCGGACGGGTCAGAAGGCCGACGTGGGATATTCCGGCCTTCTGCAGCCGGGCCATGACTGCCATGACCTTTCCATAATCCACATGTGCGTCTCCACCGACCAGAACCTGGGCCTGGGCGGCACGTCCGCCGGCGATTGCATGGATGGCCCCGACCAGGCTGGCAAGTGTCGGGTTTTCATGCTGGTCCTTGTACTGGAGGGACAGCGATCCAGTCCGGGTTACCGAGATGACAATGGGCGGAGTCTTGTCGGAGACTGGCCTGCTGGCTCCCTTGGGCAGGTTCACATTGACCCCCTGGGTAAGCAGCGGCGCGGAAAGCATGAAGATCACCAGCAGCACCAGCGAGACATCAATGTAGGGAACGACGTTCATCTCGGCCAGAAGGCGCCGTCTTTTCATGGGTGAGTCTCCGGGATCTGCCGGTGCAGGATGTTGGTGAACTCGTCCATGAAAACCTCATAATGTGCATCCAGTTCATCCAGCCGGTGCACAAAGCGGTTATAGAAAAATGTCGCTGGAATGGCGGCGAAAAGCCCGGCCAGTGTGGCAATCAGGGCTTCGGCTACGGGCGGAGCAACGGTCGCCAGTGTGGCCTGCTGGGCGGCCCCAATGTTCATGAAGGTCGTCATGATCCCCCAGACCGTGCCCAGCAGACCAACAAACGGACTGACGGAGGAAATGGATGCCAGAAGGGGAAGGTTGCTTTCCAGCTGGCCGACCTCCCGTATCTGGGCCCCGCGCATCGCACGCCTGGCTGCGTCCAGGGCATCAGGGCCGCGGGATTTGTTGCGCTGGCGCTGGAATTCCTCATATCCGGCGCAAAAGATGCTGCCGGCTCCCATGTCCAGCTGTGGGTTGTTGCTGACCCCCTGGTAGATCTGGGACATCTCTCCGCCGCTCCAGAAGCGTTTCTCAAAGCGTTTCAGGCCTTTCTGGGCGTTGGAAAACACCATGCCCTTCTGGAAGATGACAAACCAGGAGACGACGGACGCAACGAGCAGGAGCAGCAGGATTCCCTGTACTACCCAGCTGGCATGAAGGACCAGGTGGCTGAGGGAAAGGGACTGGGCATGTGGTACGGCAGACTGGTGATCCATGGCAACTCACGGAAGTAGGGAAGGAAAGAAAGCTTGCAGTATTCTCTGGGGTATCCGCCGGGGACGGAAGGTTGCTGCATTCAGACAGGCAACCTCTACCTTGCCGCAGCAGAGCAGCTGCTCCTCCGCCGTAATTTCCTGGCGGAAAACCATGCGCACGGAGGTGGCCCGGTCAATCCTGGTTGACACAAGCAGGAGCTGGTTGAAACGTGCCGGAGCTACATAGTCCAGCTCGGCCCGGCGGACGGCAAAAATGGCGCCATCGTCGCGTTCCAGCTGGTCCAGCTCCAGTCCGTGGACGCGCAGCATTTCGGTACGGGCCCGTTCCATGAAGCGGAGATGGTTCGCATGATACACCACTCCGCCGAGGTCCGTATCTTCATAATAGACCCGCACCATGAACTCCCCCCGGGGGGAATGGGCGGCCGGTTTTTCAGCTTCCATGAAAAAGGTTTCCCTCCTGGCGGGACGATGTGGGCCGTGGAAGTCCCAGGGCTAGGTAGCTCTGTTCTGTGGCGCAGCGCCCCCGCGGGGTCCGGATCAGGTACCCGCTCTGGATCAGGAAAGGTTCCAGAACATCTTCTATGGTCCCCCGTTCCTCGCCGATGGCGGCGGCCAGACTTTCAACGCCTACCGGGCCGCCGCCAAAGCGCTCTATTACGGCGCCCAGCAGCTTGCGGTCCTGGCTGTCGAACCCGTGTTCATCAACTTCCATCATTTTCAGGGCGGCATGGGCCGTTTCCTGGTCAATGTGGCCATTTCCACGCACCTGGGCATAGTCACGTACCCGGCGGAGCAGGCGGTTCGCGATGCGGGGAGTTCCACGGGAGCGGCGGGCGATTTCCCGTGCGCCGCCGGAGCTGAAGGGAGTGTCCAGAATCCCGGCCGAGCGGGAGACGATCTGCGCCAGTTCGTCCACACTGTAAAACTCCAGATGGAAACTGATGCCAAACCGGTCCCGGAGCGGAGAGGTCAGAAGCCCAGCCCGGGTGGTGGCCCCAATGAGGGTGAAAGGAGGCAGACCGATCTTGATGGAACGCGCTGCAGGTCC
Organism: Acidithiobacillus sp.; assembly: GCA_027365525.1. GTDB lineage: Bacteria > Pseudomonadota > Gammaproteobacteria > Acidithiobacillales > Acidithiobacillaceae > Igneacidithiobacillus. Next base: position 1,849 of record DAHXMJ010000051.1, on the reverse strand, counting down.
CTCTCCGATCAGGATATCCAGTTCAAAATCCTCCAGGGCGGGATAGAGCACCTCTTCCACGACCGGACTCAGGCGGTGGATTTCATCGACAAACAGCACATCATGGGGCTGCAGGTTGGTCAGGATGGCAGCCAGGTCCCCAGGCTTGTCGAGGACCGGTCCCGAGGTTACCTTGAGCCCCGCACCCATTTCCAGGGCGATAATGTGGGCCAGGGTGGTTTTGCCCAGTCCCGGCGGACCGAAAAGAAGCACATGGTCCAGGGCTTCTCCGCGTGCGCGCGCTGCATCGATGAAAAGTGACAGGCTTTCGCGCAGGCGGGCCTGTCCAAGGTACTCGTCCAGCCGGCGCGGGCGCAGGGCGTGATCGGCCCCGTCGCCGGGATGCTCCTGGGAATTCAGTGGGCCCCTGTCCATCATGCGTCTATGACCATCCTCCGGTTACGGAATTCCCCTGTCAGCGTCTGGCCAGGCTCTGCAGCCCCTGGCGGATCATCTCTTCCACGGCAAGCCCGCCATCAAGCCTTGCTATGGCCTGGCTCGCCTCTGCCTGCCGGTAGCCAAGGCTGAGCAGGGCGGCAATGGCTTCCTGCCGGGGATCACCGGCCAGGGAAGGCCCGCCGCTGTCCGGAGAAGCATTTCCGAGCTTGTCGCGCAGTTCCACCACCATGCGTTCGGCAGTTTTGGCCCCGATGCCCGGGATGGCCGTGAGTACGCGGGTATTGCCATCCATGAGTGCCTGGCGCAGCTGTCCCTCTTGCAGTCCGGAAAGACAGGCGAGGGCCACCTTGCCACCAATTCCGTTTACCCGGATCAGCTGGCGGAAGAGATCCCGATCCGCGGCATGCAGGAAACCATAGAGCAGATGGGCGTCCTCCCGTATCGCAAGATGTGTGAAGAGCCGCAGGGGAGAGCCATCGGCCGCCATGTCGTAAAAGCTGGAAAGGGGCATTTCCACCTCGTACCCCACACCCTGGACATCCAGCCAGAGCCAGGGCGGGCGGCGCTGGAGAATGGTACCCTGCAGTGTGCCGATCATCGGGCGGGGATTCTCCGTTCCTGCCAGTGGTGTCGTGTTGTGGCGTGATGGGCGTGGCAGATGGCACAGGCCAGGGCATCCGCCGCATCGGCCTGTGGGCGTGCCGGCAGGTCCAGAAGCCGGCGGACCATTTCCTGTACCTGTTCCTTGCCTGCGTGCCCCGCCCCTACAGAAGCCTTCTTGATCTGCAGGGCTGTATATTCTTCCACCGGAAGACCCTTCCCCAGAAGGGCAACCAGGGCGGCTCCCCTGGCCTGTCCGAGTTTCAGGGCAGAATCGGCGTTTCGGGCCATGAAAACGGATTCAATGGCGGCTTCCTGCGGGGAAAAATCCTGCAGAATCCCGGCCAGACGGGAGTGGATGGCGGCGATGCGGGTCAGGAAGGGCTGGCCAGACACATCCAGACAGCCGTGCACGACGTGGCTCAGCCGCCCGGTGGCGGCCATGTCAATGATCCCGAAGCCTGTGCGGAGGGAGCCCGGGTCTATGCCGATGATCCGCATCCGCCGCGGTCAGGCACCAGCGGCCAGACGTGCCATTTCCGCATCGCTGATGCTGTAATTGGCGTAGACGTTCTGGACATCGTCGTTTTCTTCCAGGGCATCCAGCAGTCGCAGAAGCTTTTCCGCCTCCTCCCCCGCGATTTCCACGGTGGTTTCCGGGATCATGCCGGTTTCCGACTCTTCCGGGGGGATTCCCGCTTCCCGGAGGGCTGCGGTAACGGTTTCCAGATCTGCGGGGTCGGCGTATACCACGATCCGCTCACCCTCGTTGACCACATCCTCTGCCCCTGCCTCCAGCGAGGCTTCGAGA
>DAHXMJ010000004.1 GCA_027365525.1 Acidithiobacillus sp. | reverse complement strand
GGAAGCTCGTGTGCAGCCGGAGAATGCCGACCAGGGCGTCCGGGTAGGTGCCACCCGGATGCACTACATACTGCAGATCCGGCTGCAGGTACAGGTGCGGGAGCAGCCTGGCCGAATAGTACGCCTCGAAATCGGTTTCCGCCGTGCAGGCTGTTCCGCGCAGCCACGCACGGGTCATGCCGATGCCCACACTGTCCCGCGGGCGTGCTGCCCAGAGATGCTTTACGCGCATTCCGGCTCCCAGATACCACGGCAGCACATTGACCGGATCTGGTGCGGCGCCAAACTCCAGAAAGGTTCCCCAGTCCCGGCCATCTTCTCTCCACCGGTATTCTCCTATGGAGTACATGCCACTGGTATTGTTCCCCAGGGTGGCCTGGTAGGGCGCCCTCTGGCGGTTTCGCCAGCCCCCCAGCTTTACCACATACGTTCCGCTGCCCAGCCGTCCCGCACGGTCCAGTTCCAGCCATTCCATGGCGCCCCGGCGGAAGGGGGCCCGGAACGGGTGGATGGAATCCCCTTCAAAGATCCCGGCCATCCCCGTCCACCCAGATGCTGCATAGGTCGCCATGATTCCCAGACCCGAATAGGGATAGGACGATGCGCCAGGGACGTTGACACCCATGGCAGGGGAAAACCCGTACGACACGTTCAGAAAGTGGCTGGCAAGCCCCGTCGCGTCAAAATAGTCGTTTGCGCTGACCAGTCCGGCCCGGACATTCGCGTGGCCAAAAGCCTGCCGGTAGTAAAGCTTGTAGACAGTTCCCCGGGTCAATCCGGTATAGGCGTTGACTCCCTGGATATCCCCCACGTAATTCTCCGGGTTGCCGTTCTGGATGCCCAGAAATTCAAGGGCGAATTTGCCACCGGCCCAGAGTCCCGCCCTGCCCGTATGCAGGGCAAACCCGCCCCTCTCTGTGGCGTTTCCTACAGCACCCTGCCGGATTCCCCCCGAAAAATTCCCAATCCCTTCCAGAGCCAGGTGAAGATTCCAGGAAATCCCTTTCAGGAGGGTATTTGCCGAAGCGGTTTCGTGCAGCAGGGCAACCACGAGGACTGTGGCACAGATTCTTCCCGAAATTCGCGTCAGGTTCATTCACCAGTTCCTTTCTGGATATGGGGGCTGCCAGGAATGCCGGAACGCCTGCCTGGCAGCGGGGCAACAGCAGGTCCTGCCCAGCCGCGGGAACAGATCCCCCGTCTTCCTGCACAAAAAAGCAAGTCAAGGCTCGGATGGGGGCTTGATCCAGCCAATTTTTGCACAAACGGAGAATCATCAAGTCTGGCGTAGACCCAGCTTCCCAACCACAGTTTGCACATGGCCAAAAGTTTTACGGGAGTGCCACGGATGCTGGCCGGTTCCCCCGTACTGTAACACCTGATGCTGGATCCGCCCGCATGGATTTTTTCTGTGTGCCGTGATGGGGTCGATGATCCTACCCTAACCTTACAGTAGAAGTAAACTTTTACAGAATCCGGCAGAAACTGGGCCAGTATCCTGTCTGCGGGATTAGGGTGGGCTGTGGCCAGCTGCAGGGCAGGCCCAGCGCCAGGAAAATCGGGATGTTGCGGGTATTGCCGTTTGTGGCCCTGTACCTGGACAGGTAATCCCCCTCCAGAATGGCCCTGTTACGGCTGCCGGCAGGTCCGGGACGGAAATCTTGTGGCGGTGCTGGTGGCTATCTCCTGTGGACTGCCAGTGCTGGCAGGACCGTTTTCTCCCGGGGCATTGTGGCCGGGATCATGTCTGCACGCGCTGTTCCAGGAGCCACTTGCGGCAGGCTTCCGTGCGCAGGGCGAGGATTGCACCGGCCATTTCAGCCCCACCTGGACCCGTGGTGGTCAGGCGTTTCCATTCCGGGGTGTTTTTTGCCTGCAGAACGGCTTCCCGGGCACTTCTGAGATAGCCGGCCTGGGGGTAGGAATCATCCTCGTGTCCCGTCCGTCCCCGTATGTCCGCCATGCAGGCCAGAAGGATGGTGTCCAGCGGTTCCCCAGGACGCAGGGCGTCCAGCGCCTGCAGCAGGAGCACAATTTTCTGGGGATGCCGGAACTGGAGGATCTGGTGGATGGACGTATGGTGCTGCGCCATCCTGCGCATGATCCGCAGATGGCTGCGGGATACCGGATAGCGGGCGGCGATCTTTCCCAGCAGGGGCAGGGCCGCCTTTTCATGGCCGATATGGGACGGCCAGAGCTCTCTCGGCGTGGCTCCCTTTCCGATGTCGTGAAACAGTGCGGCCAGCCGGGATTCCAGGGAAAGGTTCATCCGGGATGCCTGGTCCAGGACCAGAAGGGTATGGATCCAGACATCGCCTTCGGGATGGTGGTGGGGAGGCTGTGGAACGCCCTCCAGCGCGGCCAGTTCCGGGAAGGTGGCTTCCAGCGCTCCCGTCTCCCGCAGAACTTCGAAGTATCTGCGCGGCTGTTTTTCCAGGAGTGCCCGGAGGGTTTCGTTCCAGATCCGTTCCGGGGCGACCCGTGACAGCCCCCCCCCACGGACCAGGTCCCGGGAAACCGCCAGGGTGGACCGGTCAATGTGAAAGGAGGAAAAACGGCTGGCAAAGCGTGCCAGCCGGAGCACCCGCAGGGGATCCTCCCGGAAGCTTTCCTCCGAGATGTGCCGGAGGCAGTGGTTCTGGAGGTCCTGCCGGCCGCCAAAGGGATCGGTGATCTGGCCGTCCGCCGCTACCGCCATGGCATTGATGGTCAGGTCCCTGCGGGCAAGATCTTCCTCAAGGGTGGTGTCCGGACTCCAGGAGGTTCTGTGGGAAGCCCGTGCCGGGGCATATTCTTCGCCTTCGGGAGAGATCCAGATGGGAAAATCCCGGCCCACTTTCTGGTATCCCTGGTGTTCCAGGGCCTGGGCGTCCATGGCAGTCATTCCAACCAGGACATAGTCCCGGTCAGATTCTGTTTCCCCCAGAAGGCGGTCCCGGACCGCTCCACCGACAAGATAGATTTCCACCACTCTCCCCATATGGCCGCGCGGGATGGATTTTTTGAAGGCAATGTCGTACCCCCAGACCGGCGGAAAACCTTTCCTCCTGGTATCCGGTTCAGGCTCCGCTTCCTGGGCCATCTGCCTGCCCTTCAACGGGATCCTGTAGCATCAGACCCGGTACCTGGAGTGGACCTCCTCAGGTACCCTGGGCAGGAAATGCCGGTGTCAGATGGCTCCGGAATGTTTCCGTGCACCTTTCCCAGCTGTGTGCAAGGGCGGCTTCGCGGCATGCTGGCCGGGAGAGTTGCAGGGCTTTCAGGGATGCCTGCGCAAGGTCCGGATCCAGTACGCCATTCCGGCCATTGTCTATGGTGGCCAGCGGCCCGGTGACCGGGTAGGCGGAAACCGGAACGCCACAGGCATTGGCTTCCATGATGACCAGGCCAAGAGTATCTGTCCGGCTTGGAAAAACCATCACATCCGCGCTGGCCAGATGGCGGGATAGCCGGACTCCTTCCATCATGCCAAGCCAGTTGATTTCAGGATAGCGGCGGCGGAGTTCCATTCCCTGTGGACCATCACCGATGACATGTTTCCGGCCAGGCAGGGGCATGCGGAGAAATTCTTCCACATTTTTTTCAACGGCTACCCTTCCAAAATAGACAAAGGCAGGACGTGGTCCAGGGAGTATGGACAGCCGTTCGGCATCAGGAAGGGGCTGGAAAGCCTCGGTATCCACACCGCGGCCCCAGATGGCAAGCCTCTGGATGCCCTGCTGCTGCAGTTCGGCAGCCAGGGAAGGACTGGAAACCATGGTTCTTGTGGCACCACCATGGAACCAGCGCATGAAGGCATACCCCCAGGAAACCGGGATCGGGAAACGTGCGGAAACATACTCGGGAAAACGGGTATGAAGCGAGGTGGTGAACCGGGCTTTATGCTTCCTGCACCAGTACCGGGCTGCCAGACCCAGTGGGCCTTCCGTGGCGATATGGATGGTATCGGGCTGGAATTCCTGGAACATGCGCCGGACGTGCCGGTAAGGGTGCAGTGCGAGAGAGATTTCCGGGTAGGTCGGGCAGGGGACGGCAGGCTGTCCTGCACTGCTGATCACCAGCACATCATCCCCCATTTCCCGGAGGTGCCTTGCCGTCTGGTCCAGGGTGCGCACGACCCCGTTAATCTGGGGAAACCACGCATCGGTCACCAGTGCGGTTCTCATGGAGATTCCCCGCCTGCCGATCCTCCTGCCGTACCTGAAGGCCTGGAATTCCAGCGGACTAGGCGCAGGGTGCCGTCGAAGTCCTCCAGCAGGGCGGTACAGCTTTCTACCCAGTCACCATCGTTATGGTACGCCACCCTGCCAATGGAGCGGATTTCCGCGTGGTGAATGTGTCCGCAGACGACCCCATCGTAGCCTTCCTGTTCGCAGAGCAGGGACAGAAAATGCTCATACTGGCTGATGAACTGGACCGCCCGCTTGATATGGTGCTTGATGAACCCGCTTAATGACCAGCGGCTGTGGATACCCAGGAGCCGGTTCAGCTTCTGGTGCCACCCGTTCAGGGCGAGCAGCATCGCGTACCCGCGGTCCCCCAGGCGGGTAAGCCATCCCGCATAATGGATGCTGACATCAAACTGGTCACCGTGGGTCACCCAGAGCCGGCGGCCATCCGCCGTGGTATGCACGCAGTGCGGCACAATGGCGATGCCGCCGAGTGGCAGACTGCCGCTTCCAGATTCCAGCAGGCCATGCAGAAATCCGAGAACTGGATCATGGTTTCCCTGGATGTAGGTAACCTGGACTCCGTTGCGGGACTGCCGGAGAATTTTCTGGATGACGGTGCTGTGTGAACCTGGCCAGTACCACCGGCGTTTGAGCGCCCAAAAATCGATGATATCGCCCACAAGATACAGATATTCGGCCTGATGGTGATGGAAAAAATCGAGAAGGAGCTCTGCCTGGCATCCCCTGGTACCCAGGTGGATGTCGGAAATGAAAATGCTCCGGCAGTTAGGCCTGTCAAGCATGGAAATCCATCCGGAATCTCTGTAGGTGATACATGGACTGCGCAATTACTCTATAATTTTGCTGTTGTGAATGTAAAGGGAACGTGGAACGCAAATTTTTCAGGAGTTTCCGGCCTGCGCCTGCAAAATGTGACAGGTTTGTTTTTTTGCAATAAAACCGAAAGAAAAATTTCATCTTTTCGGTAACCGGGTTCCAGAACATGCCCGAAACGGCCCGCCGGTCGGTATTGTGGAAGTACGCCCCGGAAGGCTGAAGACCGCCTGCAGGGACCGGCTGGCATGTTCTGCTGCGGAACGGGTCTTTGCCCGGGTGGGACTGCATGTCCGCATGGCCGGTACCCTGGGGCGCCACGCGCCGGCGGCGGCAGCCTGCCAGGAGCGGTACAGGCTGCGCCATGGCAGCGGAGAAGGTCTGGCATCCCCGGAATGTCATAATAATGTCATTTCTTTCCCTAAATACTGTCACATGCCAGTGCTACTCTCTCGCCGGACTTTTAGGGAGACTGCAATGAATATTGGATATATAGTTCATCTGGCCAATTACTCTGATGGTGTCCTGTACATCCTGGCGGTTCTGCTTCTGGTGGAACTGGCCGTGATGGTGGACCGGTTCTGGTATCTCCGCCGGACCATTGCCCGGGGAGACGCCATTGTCCATGAGCTCGCCAGTCAGGGACGCCTGGACCGGGAGATCCTGAACGGGCTGTCGGAACAGGCAGGTGAGCTTCCGGAAGCCCATCTGCTGCGCATGGCTGCCGCGCACGCCGGCCTTGTGACCGGGGAAGCGCTGGCCAGCCGGCTGGAAGAATCGGTACTCCGACTGGCCCCCCAGCTGGACCGCCGGCTCTGGCTGCTGGACACCATCATTACCCTGGCGCCCCTCATGGGTCTTTTTGGCACCATCATCGGGATGTTCCATGCCTTTCATGTCCTCTCGGCTCCGGGACACGCTCCGACCCAGATCACCGGTGGAGTCGCTGATGCGCTGGTTGCCACAGCTTCGGGTCTCTTTATCGCCATGCTTGGCCTGCTGACGTTCAATGGGTTCAATAACCAGGTCAGGCAGATCCTGCTGCAGCTGGATTCGGTCAAAACCATGCTGATCAACCGGCTGGATGGGCAGCCTGTGCTGAACGCCGGGGCGGACGGCCAGGCGGAGCGGGCTGGTGGAGTGTTTGCGGTTGCGGGAGCCCGGTAATGGAAAGACGGTATTTTGAAACCCGGAAAGGGCGGGTAGAGATCATTCCGATGATCGATATCATGCTTTTCCTTCTGGTGTTTTTCATCATGATGACCATGCAGATGATTCCGGACCAGGGGCTTAATCTGCAGCTGCCCCAGTCCAGCCAGGCAAAACAGCTGCCACATCCCCATTTCACCATCAATATCCAGAAAAACGGAAGCGTGATGATCGGGCACCATTCCTATACCCTTCCCGCCCTCCAGGATATGCTCCATAACGATGGCAATCCGGCAAAAACCCAGATTACCATTGCTGCGGACAAGAATGTGCCATTCCAGGATTTTATCCATGTCATGGACAGCTGCCAGAAAGCAGGAGTCAGCGACATTGGGATCGCGGCAAGGCCGGGTAGCTGATATGAATGCCATTGCCTCTCCTGGTCACGTTACAGAAGCGGGCACTGGGCCCGGCAAGGGGTATTTCGGGCGATCACTTCTGGTGGGTGCGCTTATCGAGGCCGGGATTCTGGGCGTGGTGGCGCTTCTGCTGGGGCAGAAAACCACCCCCCCTCCGCCAAAACCCCATCCGATTGCGGTACATCTGGTGCAGCCCGCTCCCCCCAAGCCGAAGCCCAAGCCCATTCCGCCACAGCCGAAGCCGAAGCCCGTGATCCAGCACCATCCGCTTCCGAAGCCGGTACCGAGGCCTCTGCCCAAGCCGGTCATCCATCACGTCCGGCCACGCCCGGTACCGCTGATGGCCAAAACGCCTGCCCCTTCCGCGCCCGTGATGCCGGCGCCGAAGCCTGTGGTAACGCCACCGCCGCCACCACCGCCTCCAGCACCCAGTGCGTCGGTACAGCAGGCTGCGGTACAGCACTATGCGGCACTCGTCCGTTCCCAGATTCAGGCCCAGACTCAGGTCCCCCAATCTGTCCGCATGATGGGCGCGAGTGGAACCGCGGTCATACAGTTTGAGCTCCTGCCCTCCGGACAGCTGGTTTGGGCACGCCTTGGCCAGTCCAGTGGCGTAGGAGCAATTGACCGGGCGGCCCTGTCGGCAGTGAAGGAAGGAAACTATCCTCCCTTTACTAAAAACATGCCAAAAAAACCCACACGCTTTGATGTGGACGTCCATTTGTCCGCCAGGCACGGCGGCTAGCGGCTAGCGGCTAGCCGCCACGGTCGGCTTGCCAATCGCGTCATCGCCACCGGCAACACGGTGATGGCGGAGAAATTGTCGTACAAAGCCTTTCAGCGGATGTTCGGCAGGAGCATCCGCGACCGGGCTCCGGGAATGTTTTTGGATCACCTTCGCCGCAAGGCTGCAAGCGCCGGTGGCGGGGTGATCGGGTTCCCGACCCGGCCCACCAGGCTCTCGCAAAGCTGTCAGTGTGGAGAGGTGGTGAAAAAGCCGTTGTCGCAACGCTGGCACGACTGTTCGTGCGGCGCTCATGCGAAACGGGATCTGTATAGCGCCTATCTGGGGCTCCATGTCTGTGAGGACGCGGGGACCTGGAAGCTGGACGCCGAATCGGCCCGCGAGGGCTGGTGCGCTGCGGAATCGCTGCTGGAGAAAGCGGTGTCTGGTGCGGTACAGGCTGCGAAGGGCGGGCCTTTGCCCGCCAGCTTTGGCATTCGTGCCCGAGACAGAGCGGCTCTTTCTCGAAGGTGGAACGATGCAGGGGAAGATCCCGGATGTTGTAGTCATGTCGCTGTTCCTGGCATGGCGAGAGCCGGGAAGACCTCTGTATCCAGCACCAGAACCCCCCGGCTTTAGCCGGGGGGAGATTCAGTGTCTGAGGGCGTTCAGCGTGGAGGCCGCATAATGGATGCCAGACGGGTTGGTTTGAGGTGCCAGCCATAGCAGCGCCACTGACGCATCGAGAACAAAATTCACGCACGCCCCTCGTTGATCGAAATGCGCGTCAAACCTCGCCGTTCAGGACGGGGAAGGATAGCGCGCAGGTTGGGGCGGCCCGATGCCGTTCCAACCGGCTAATCCGGCGTCTGTTGCTGCCCGATGTATTGCCGGATTATGGAAATTGGCGCA
>DAHXMJ010000003.1 GCA_027365525.1 Acidithiobacillus sp. | reverse complement strand
GGCTGGGAGTGGGCGGTGGAACGGGCGCTTGGAGACCGTCTTCATGCCGTGGTTACCCTGCGTGACCGCCCTGCCGGGGACGAAAGGGGCGGATACTGGCTTTTCCCGGGCGGGATGGAACCCGACCCTGGTGCCATGCCTGCCGATGCCCTGATACACCGGATCCAGGCTGGCCCCGGTCTTTGGGAACCGCTCAGCCACTGGCTCTGGGGCCTGCGCTGTGCAGAAGATCTGGAGGAGGCCCTGCAGCGGACCGGGGAGCTTGGTGCCGGGCAGGCCTGGATTACGCCTGCCGGAGAGATAGTGTACCCCCATGCCCTGGGGTGGCCCGGGGCGGATGCAGTATCCGGCAGCCTGCTGCAGTGCCAGAAAGAACTGGAGCTGCTTTCCCACGAGCTTGCTGCGGCAGCGGCGGCGGCGGAAAGCGTACAGGAAGCCCTCCAGGCCGAAGAGAGCCATGCCCGGACTCTGGGTGGGCTGTGCCAGGAACGGGAGCGGGCGGTCAGGGAGCTGGAACGGCGTCTCGGTCGGGAAAAGGAGAGTCTGGCCCGTCTGTCCAGCCGGGTGGAGGAGGAGACCAGGAGGGTGATGGAAACCCGGGAGGAGCGAGGGCGCGTGGAAACCGAGCTCACCCAGCTGGAAGGCCGGCGCGAGGATCTGGATTCCGCACGAAAGCGGGATTCTGCCCAGGAAAACGCCTTGCGGGATTCGGCGCGTGAAGCCGGCACCATATATGGGGAAATCCAGAAAAGGCTGGGGGATCACCGGGCAGGAATGGCCCGGCTCCGGGACCGGCAGCAGGGGCATGCACTGGAGCTGCAGCGGATCGGGAGCGAGGACCAGGCGGCACGGGAGCGGCTGGAAGAAATGGCTTCTGCCAGGGAAGAAATCCGGCAGCGCCTCCACCAGGCCCGGCAGGCGCTCGATTTGCAGGACCAGCAGATGCCGGTCCTGGAGGGACAGAGGGAGGACCTGCGCGAGCGTAGGGAACGTGCTGGCTCGCAGCTGCGTGCGCTCCAGCAGGCGTGGGAAGCCGGCCAGGTCCGGATCCGGGAGGCCGAGGGACAGCGCAGCCAGCATGAACAGGAGTGCCGGCATCTGGAGCAGGAGGAGGCGTCCGCACAGGTTCACCAGGCCACGCTGGAAGCGAGACGGCAGGAATGGTGGGCCCAGGCCCAGGAGATCGCCCGGCAGATGTCTGGCGACCCGGGGCCGATGCCGGAGGGAAAAGATCCCCAGCGGGAACTGGAGCGGGTACAGAATGCCGCGGAGCGGCTGGGCAACGTCAACCTGGCCGCGGAAGAAGAACTGCAGGAACTGGAAAACCGCCGTGGCAGTCTTCTGGAGCAGGTGGCCGATGTAGAAGCGGCCATCACCAGCCTGGAAAATGCGATGGCCTCAATGGACGCCGAGACATCGGCCCGTTTCCGGGAAACCCTGCAGCGGGTCAACGGGTCGCTCAGGGAGCATTTTTCCGTGCTTTTTGGGGGAGGAGAGGCACTGCTGCAGCCCAGCAGTGACGATCCGCTGGAAGCCGGACTGATTCTGCGGGTCCAGCCGCCGGGGAAACGGAATACGACCCTCCAGCAGCTGTCCGGAGGCGAAAAGGCGCTTGCGGCCATTGCCCTGGTTTTTGCCCTGTTCGACCTGAATCCGGCCCCATTCTGTGTGCTGGATGAGGTGGATGCCCCCCTGGACGATGCCAACGTCGGCCGGTTTTGTGCCCTGCTACGCCAACTGGCGCAGAAGACACAGTTCCTGCTGGTCAGCCACCGCCATCTGACCCTGCAGGTCGCCGAACAGCTGGTAGGGGTAACAATGCCCGAGCCAGGAATTTCCCGGGTTGTTCCGGTGACCGTGGCCGAAACCCTGGCGGCAGCTGGCCGGCCCTAAGGGGATCAGGCAGGAATCTGGCGGCTCCCGCGCAGGGTGATAGTGGCCCAACCCCGTTCCCGGGCAATCTCCTCGAGGGTCGTGTCCGGATCCACGGCAACTGGCCGTCCTACCAGTTCCAGCAGGGGAAGATCGTTGTGGGAATCGCTGTAGAAACAGGCCCCCGCCAGTGTGTCTTCCCAGGGGAGATTCCGCTCGGCAAGCCAAAGGCGCAGCCGTTCCACCTTGCCTTCCCGGAAACAGGGGATGCCGGTACTGCGCCCCGTGTAATTCCCGTGTCCGTCTTCTTCCACTTCTGTCGCCAGAAGTTCTTCCACCCCCAGTTCCCGGGCAATCGGACCAGTGACAAAGCGGTTGGTCGCCGTGATGATCAGCCGGGTATCTCCCTCCTGTGCGTGTTTTTCCAGCAGGGCGCGGGACTGTACCGTAATCATGGGCAGGATTTTCCGGGCCATATACTGCCTGTGCCAGGCATCCAGCTCGTTTCGGGAATGTCTGGCCAGGGGGGCGAGCACAAAGCGGAGAAATTCGTGAATGTCCAGGGTCCCTTCCAGATATTCCTGGTAATAGCGGTTGTTGGCTTCCCGGAGCGAATCTCCTTCGACGGCCCCCAGGGAGGCCAGAAAATCAAGCCAGGCATGGTCTGAATCGCCCGCCAGAAGGGTGTTGTCGAGATCAAAGATGGCTAGCGCCATGAAAACTCCCGGTGCGCAAAAATTGTCGCCAGTGTACCAGAAAGTCGGAGTGGTTCCGTATGGCAAGAAGGAGCGGCCGTTTCCAGTCTCCAGCGCAGGGCAGGCCACAGGGAGGGTATCCCGCGGGCTTCCGCTTTGCGCTATGCTCCCATAGCGCAGGCTGTGGCCAGAAAGGTGGGGGATGGTTTCCGTCCAGAAAAATGACATCGTCCGCATCCAGAAACTGCGGGAAGAACTGGAAGCGGCCAACCGTGCCTACTACCAGGCGGACGAGCCGTTTCTGAGCGATGCTGAATACGATGCCGGGATGCGGGAGCTCCAGGAGCTGGAATCCCGCCATCCGGAAGCGTTCAGCCCCGATTCTCCTACCCAGAGGATAGGGGCGGAGCCGGTATCCAGTTTTGGGCAGACGGACTATCACATTCCCATGACCTCCCTCGACAATGTTTTCGATGCGGCAGGATTCGCGGACTGGTGGCAGAGGGTCAACCGTGGGTGCGGTGTTCTGGAGGAGCCACCTCCACTGTGTGGAGAGCCCAAGTTTGATGGCCTTTCGGTCAGTCTCCGCTACGCCGGCGGCCAGCTGGTCCAGGCCGGCACCCGCGGGGACGGGATCCACGGGGAAGATGTGACCCAAAACTGCCGGACAATCCGGAATATCCCCCTTCGCCTGGAGGGGAGCGGGTGGCCGGACCTGCTGGAAGTCCGCGGGGAGGTGGTTATTCCAGTCTCCTATTTCCACCGGCTGAACAGGGAACGGGAGTCCAGGGGAGAGAGCGTTTTTGCCAATCCCCGCAACGCTGCGGCCGGCAGTCTCCGGCAGCTGGATTCGAGGATTACCGCACGTCGGCCTCTGGCCTTTTTTCCCTGGGGGTGGGGGGAGAGCAGCATTTCTCCCGGTGCATCCCATCTCGCGGTTCTCGCCCGTTTCCGGGACTGGGGATTTACGGTAACAGAATATCTGCGGCCGGTTGCCGGCCTGGAAGGGGCGGAGGCCTATTACCGGGAAATGCAGGAAAGGCGGGCCGGCATGCCATTCGAGGTGGATGGCCTCGTATTCAAGGTGGATGATCTGGCCCTGCGGGAGATCCTGGGCTTTACGGCCCGGGCTCCGCGCTGGGCGATTGCCTACAAGTTCCCGGCGCATGAGGAGGTGACTGTGGTGGAAGAAATTCTGGCATCGGTAGGCCGTACGGGCGTGGTGACCCCGGTAGCGGTCCTGCGTCCTGTACAGGTAGGTGGAGTGACAGTCAGCCGGGCCAGTCTCCACAATCTGGATGAGGTGCGGCGCAAGGATGTCCGGGTGGGGGATACGGTGCTGGTGCGCCGGGCGGGCGACGTGATCCCGGAGCTGGTCAAGGTACTGCTGGAGCGGCGGCCTGCCAGTGCGGTGGCCTGGGACATGCCCGGGCACTGTCCCGTGTGTGGCTCCGAAGTACTGCGTCTCGGCGATGAGGTGGCCTACCGCTGCAGTGGAGGACTGTACTGCCCGGCCCAGCGCATGGGAGCCATCCTCCATTTTTCATCCCGCCGGGCCATGGATATCCGGGGGCTTGGGGAACAGCTGGTTGGCCAGCTGGTCGAGAAGGGCCTGGCAGGGACAGTTGTGGATCTTTACGCGCTCCGGGAAGAAGTGCTGGCCGGGCTGGACCGCATGGGTCCGCGCTCGGCCAAAAACCTGGTGACGGCTATTTCTGCCTCCAGAAATACCACCCTGCCGCGATTTCTCTATGCCCTGGGTATTCCCCAGGTGGGAGAAACTACGGCTTCCAGCCTGGCCCGGCATTTTGGGGATCTGGACCGCCTGATGGCGGCAGAAGAAGAAAGCCTGCAGCAGATTCCGGATGTCGGACCGGTAGTGGCCCAGGCGGTAGCCCATTTTTTTGCCCAGCCCCATAACCGGGACGTCATCGGGGCACTCCGGGCGGCTGGAATCCACTGGCCGGAACTGGCACGGAGGAAGCCGGAAGGTCCATGGCAGGGATGGCAGTTTGTGCTGACCGGGACCCTGGACCACATGGCCCGTGAGGCCGCGAAATCGGCCATAGAAGAGCGCGGCGGACGGGTGACCGGCAGCGTATCCGGGAAAACCCGCTATCTGGTTGTGGGCCGGGATCCGGGCAGCAAGCTGGACGAAGCCAGGAAACTTGGCGTCAGTATCCTGGACGAGCAGGCATTTCTCGGGCTTCTCAAGGAGGTAGACCATGTCTAGCCGCAATTTCCAGCTGAATGTGGTGGATGTCCATGGACCGGTATATAGCGGACGGGTGGTGTTTGTGGTAATTCCAGGCGTACTGGGAGAGCTCGGGATTCTGGCCGGTCATGCGCCCCTGCTGTCGGAGATGCAGGCAGGAGAACTTCGCATCCATCCCTCAGAGCACCAGACGGAAATTCTTTTTGTCGAGGGAGGAATGGCTGAGGTGCAGCCAGACACCGTCACTATTCTTGCGGACAGCAGCATGCGGGTAACCGATATTGATCCCAGACTCGCCGCAGAGAAGGTGGCGATGGTAGAGACACACATGCGGCAGGAACATTCGAGCCAGATGGATTTCCGGAAGGCGGAACTGGAACTGCAGAAGGAAGTGGCCAAGCTGCGTGCCTACGAGCACTATCAGCGTTCTGCTCAGCGGGGCGGGATGGGCCGGATCAGCTACGACTGGCAGCGCCCCCCGCTTGAGGCTGCTCCCCACATTCACGTAGAGGCGCTGGAGGACTGATTTCCCCTGGAAGAGGCGGGCCTGCGTGTCAGGACCGCTGGGAAGTGGCCCGCGGCTTCCCGCGCGAGCCGGTGATAGTGCGACCGGACCCGCAGGTATCGGCGGTAGCTGAATACTCCAATGACCACTGCCAGAACCAGAAACAGGGCGCCCAGTACGATGACCCAGTGGTAATGGAAAAACCGGATCAGGACGAGGCCGCCGATGACCAGGTCCAGGGCAGTCCGCATGAAGGAATAGAATACCCTCCGGTTGGCCGCAGCCGTCCGGTCCAGGGCCAGCCAGTCCCGGAGGACCAGCTTGCTCTTGGGGTATACATGAAAATGGTGCCGGTGGGCATCCAGATGGTGAAAAAAGTATCTGGATATCATGGAATGGTGGAGGGTAGCACTTTACGGCCCGGGCTGGTTGGGCTCATCGGCTTCCAGTCGCAGAAGATCACGGTGGTGGCTGCGAATGTCCATGTAAATGCTGGTACCGCCCGCAAGAACCACGATTCCCAGCAGGAATCCAAAATAGAAGATGCCGTCAAATGCGTCCCCATGGAAGACATGGACGAAAATGATGCTGGCAATGACGATGGTCAGAAAAGTGCGGAGATAGCCCATAAAGGTACGCTTGCCGGCGTAGGTTGTCCTGTCCATGGCCAGCCAGTCCCGAAAGATCAGTTCGTGACGGTTGTAGTTATCATAAGGCATGCGCCGCATGACAGAACTCCGGATTTCCAGAATATTTGACCATTATCTTATTATAGTGGCCCGGAACCTCTAGATTCAACCGGTTTGCGCGGGAATCCCCGCCGTTCGGGGCGGGGAGGGATAGCGCCGCCGCGTAGCGGCGATGCTTCACAAGAGCAACATGACTTTGTTGCTTCGCGAACGGCAGGATGTCGCAGGGCATGAAACTGCAAACGCTGGTGTACCAGGACTTGCGGGAACGGTTCGGGCAGCCCTCCGATTTCGTTCGCCCGGCTGTCGCTGCGCCCATCTCTGCACCGACGCGCGCACTCCCCGGATTCCGTCCGGTTGATTCGCGCTCGGCCTGCCTCGCGGCAGCTTCTGCTTCATCAATATGCTTCAGGATCAGTCGTCCTACTCCCGGTCCTACCCGTTCGGCCCTTCAGCCCGTGACGGCGCCTACTATGGCCTCTGTTGACTCCTGAACGCGCATCCCGCCGCCTCTCGACGCCGGTAGCCTCCCGGCACACGCTCAGGTCTCCCCGGGTATTGCGCACCCACTGTCACGCTTATGCCTGTCGGATCTGCGCCGTGCCTTTCCGTGCAAGTATCGGGCTTTGATGATTTCTGACATCTCACCCAGGCACGCCGCCTCGTATCCGCTTCCTGTTCGTCAGGCCAGCGCTTTGCCTCCGGCTTCCTTTAGACTCGCAGTCACCCGCGAAACCCTTGCCTTCGGCTAACCGTTCCCCTTACCGGGCCGGTAGAGGTCTTTCACCTCCTGGCAGGTGCGCCCTGCCGGGCGCACAGAAAAAAGCTTCCCGCAAGGGCGGGAAGCTTGAAGACGGCGTTTGGAAACTCCTGTTTTTGGATGGGAGCATCCGGATGCCGGAGGAAAAATGGGGCACAGGATGCCCCGTCTGGTCAGAAGTGCGCGGAAATGCTTCCGTATACGGTGAGTGGGGCACCCGGAAGAGCCAGAACCTGTCCGGCCGAGTTGCCACCCAGCAGGCCACCACCGGTGATGTATTCGAAAAGGTTATAGTGGCTGTTGGTCACATTCAGGACGTTCAGCCCCAGATCGACATGCTTCAGCATCGGCACACTGCCACGTGTGGGGATCTTGGCATTCAGTCCGAGGTTGAGCGTTCCGTAGGCCCCGGATTTCTGCGCACTGGGGGCTCCCAGCTGGTCATTGAACATGGGCTGCGGGCCAACGTACTGGTACCAGATGGAAGGCTGCATCAGCGCACCGTAAATGAAGTGGCTGTAACGGAAACCAATGTTGAAGGTCCGGTCCGGGACATCGGATACCGGCAGGCCATTATAGTTGGTCCCGCCTGTTGTGTAATGGTTGAAATACGCCTTTTCAAAATTCGCATTGGCAAAGACATGCAGGTTGTAGAGAAGGTCGTCGTCCAGCGTCAGGTTGACACCCTGATAGATGGAATCTCCATTGGCATCGCCTGAACCTATGGGATTGCCATTGGCGTCGTAAAGGGGGATGTACTGGTTGCTATAGTGCAGGTGATAAAAACTGGCTGTAAAGAGGAAATGGTGAAGATAGGCCGCGCGGCGGATGTGGATTTTCAGGCCCGCATTATAATCCGCGCTTTTTTCCAGGCTGTAAAGACCAGGTGTCCCCTGGAACAGCCCGCCGCCACCGCCCACCTGGGGTTCCTTGTAGGCCTGGGAATAGTTTGCAAAAACTGCCAGCCATTTAAGGGGTGTCCAGTTGAAGTCCACTGAAGGCTCGACCTTGGTGTAGCTCGTTTTTGCAGGACTGAAAATTCCCCCCTGGTTGCTTCCCGTGGCATTGGGAAATTCCACGGCGCCATTCGACGTGTAGCGGGTCTGGTAATTGATGAGCCGGACGCCAGGTGTGATATGCACGGACTGCAGGGGGCTGATCCTGTCCTGGAGGAACAGCGCAAGATCCGTCTGGTCAAAATAGTCACTGCGGAACGAATGGTTTGGGGCAAAGCGGGAAGCGTAATACGGGGCAAGGGTATTGTAGAATGCGTTATGGGAATTGTACCGGCTGTTCAGGAAAAATCCTCCCAGATTCACCCGGTTGTAGGGAAGGGCCAGGGTCAGCCAGAGCTTGTCGCCGTAGACGCCATCGTGAGGATTGTTGTATTCGTAAAGATTGGACGGGTTGGAAAGGCCATAATTGTTGTAATGGAAGTGAAGGCGGTGGCCATAGCGGTACCACACCATATTGTGGATGGTCGACAGGGAGTCCAGTTTCACGTTGAGTTTGCTGTACACGATCCAGGTGGAATTGCTGTCCTGCTTGAACCAGACACTGTTTGGCAGGGAGGAATAGAATCCGGAAGTCGCCTGGCTATAAAGTGGGGAGCTGGCCGTGCCATCAAGGGTAACGCCCGAGATGGGATTGACTGGAATCGATACAGGCCGGTATCCAGTTCCCTTGGCGAGGTAGGCACCCACAGAAAAATCGCCATTGGTAAAGGTTTTTCTGGTTTTGAGAAACCAGGCATAGCTGTAGCTGGGGTTGCTGAATCCGTCAATGCTCTGCCGGTAGCTATCGGATGATCCTGCGCCTCCGGCAAGGATGGTCGACCAGCCATCAATGTTACCCGTGCGGATGTTAAATACGATGTTTTTTGCGTTATAGCTGCCGTAGGTCAGCTTGATGTCTGCACCGGCCCTGTTCGTGGGCTGGAGGGGGACAAAATTGATCTGGCCACCAATATTGTTGTACCAGCGGTCCAAAGGATTTCCCGGCCCGTAATTGATACCGATTCCCTGGAGAATGCCGGTCTGCGGCACCTGGGGAGATTCCCAGAGTCCCGAGGATGGGTTGACCATGGGCACTCCGTCAAAGGTTACGGAAAGACTTCCGTTATCAATCGTACCTCCCGAAAACCCCGCCCAGCCCTGCTTGATGCCGTTGATGCTGATGGAGGTCTTGGTGGCTCCGGTGGAACCATACCCGGAAACCCCCACACCTGGCGCGTAGCTGAGAACCTGGGCGCTGCCACCAAGCGGGCCGGCCGCTGCAATCTGTTTTTTTCCCAGAACCTTGACGGATTGTCCGGAGTGGAAGACGGACCTGTGTGAAAGGGCCTTTGCTTCCCGGCTGGATGGGGAAGCAGAAAGTCCGGCACTGGCCTTGACCTCCCCAACAGAAACGCTGGAGCGGGTAGCCGCAGTTACCCCTGCATGTGCATGGCCGAAGGTGAACAGGCCGGCAGACAGCAGGGCGGCCTGGAGTGGGGAAAGGGCCGGAATATGACCTTTTCCCAGGGAACGGTTACGCGTATGGGTGTGTGAAAACAGCATCTGGTGTCTCCATTAATGGTTCATCCGAAAAATCTGTCAGATGCAGGACCATCCCTGCCGGATTCCTGGGCCGGCAGGGATGCCATACCGGGAGAGCGCGGAAATCCCAGTGCAGGGGCCCCTATGGGTTCCTGTCTGCTCCCCCTTTTAATATGGCGGTGTCATGCCTTTTAAGTATTCGTGAGACTATCAGGCAAATGTGACACCATGATGTAAACTTGATGACTAATTAATTACCTGGTTTTTTGTGAGACCTGGTAAAATTCTCCCCATGCTCAGGAGTGGAGCAGGCAATGTTCCCTGCGCAGGTGGGATTTTGCGCCGGAAAATTTTCCGGAAGGCTTCGGGATCCTGAAAATGGTGTTTACGCAACCGGCCCCAAACCTGCTCCAAAATATGCCATTCCGGTGCATGGGAGCGTAGGCCAGGGAGCGGCATGAACGGAAGGATCTGGGGGTTCTTCACAGATTTGCGAATGCCAGTCCGTAGGACATTGTGACAGGCAAGATGTGCCAGCGTCCTGGAAGAATCCCTGCGGGCTATCCCAGGCGGCTGCAATCGCCGTGGCCTCCCTGCATCGCTGGGGCACAGGTGGTTTGCCAATGTGGTAGTACCCTGGAGGGGATTCCATGGACCAGGGATTTCTGCAGGTCATCCTGGCCGTGGCCAGGCCCACCAGAATAATGATGTCACAAAAAATTTATCTTTTTTTCATAAAAATTTAACACTTGGTCATTACCATGGGAACGCTGCGGCGACTGACTCCCCTGGTGGTCTGATTGAAACATAAGAAAGAAAAACACTGTTTCGGCAATTCTGGCATGCTGGTCTTCTCTGCCCTGGCTTTCCGGATTTTCCACTGCCGCCTGGCAGCGCGAGGCGGTTTCCCTGCTTTTCCCGGTTCCCGGTGCTTCCCCAGGTTTGTGTCACGATTCCATGTCCATGGAGGACAGGCGGCATGATTTTCTCATTGTTGGGTACCCCGCTACTCCATGCCAGCCGGTTGGTCTACCTGTTTCTGGCGGGAGCTACCAGGCTGGATCATGGGAGGCTGGCCAGGGCCACCATTCCGGATGGCCAACGGATCCTTCTTGCACACTGTCCGGACATATGCCCGGACCGGGTCCGTCGCGCAGAACAGATTCTGGGCCGCACTGGCAGGGTCAGGACGGCCAGAATATCTGAAATTGGTACCCTCGTGGCGCAGTGGAACCCCGCGGTACTGATAATGTTTGGGTGGAGTACGGAAATCCACAATATCCTGCAGGATCTTCACTGTGACAGTGGTGAATCCCGGACGCATGTGCTCGTGGTAGGTACGGCAGACCCTGCCCAGGAAACCTGGGAGGCTATCAGCGCGCTGAGCTCAGGCATGGTGGATGCCTATTTTCCGCAAAGTCTGTCCCTTGAAACGGTGGAAGCTCATATCTATGGGCTGGCCAGACGAAGCATGACAGGCCTGCCAGACATTCTGGGGGATGGTGCACAGTTCCGGATTGACCGCACTGTCCACCGGGTCTGGGTCATGGGGAGAGAACTCCATCTTCCCCGAAACCTCTTCCATTTGCTGTACTACCTTGCCCTCCATTCAGACAGGGTGATTTCCGGTGAGCAGATTTCCAGGGAAATGACCGGCGGGAAGCGTACCGTTCTTCCAGCCAACACACTGGCGGTGCGCATATACCGTCTTCGCCGGATTCTGGAGCAGGCCGGGGGGAAAAACTGGCTCATTACGGTCCATGGAATTGGATACCGGTTTTCCCCGCCGGAATCCCAGCTGGAGGCTCTTCAGGGTACCGGGACGTAAACGGCGTCATGGGGCAACCCTGGCAGTGTGTGGGTACCTTCTACCCGTACGCTCATGCCATTGTGCCGGAAAAAACGCCTGTGGTAGTTCCAGGGGTTTACCAGAGTCCGGTACTGACGGTGCTGCGAATGTTGCGGCTTTTCGCCCGCGCTTTTGAGTCCCGGCATTCCGCCGCGCCGAAAGCGTCCGCCTGCCGTTCTGTCATGCGCGCTTCCGCTTCCAGTGTTGCTGGAGGACGCATCCGTTCAGGAACGGCAGAAGTCCCAGCAGGCAGCAGAAGCTTGTAGACAGGCTGGAAGAAGAATGGCGGAAGTAGCCGTACTGGATCCTTCATTCCGGTTGCCTTCGTGCAGAACAGGATGACCGTTTCCCCAGTACATCCGTAAAGTCCAGGCTCTGTTTTTCCTGCTGCAATTTCACGGGCAGATAAAAAAACCGGTAGAGCAGGGCGGCAGGCTTACGGCTGCAAAGATGCGACCCCTGTCTCTGGCCTGAAATTGCTCCTGCCTTCCCATTTTCTGGGGATGGGGCTGTACAGGAATCTGGAAAACCCGGTCTCCCAGCATTCACCCACTGTGTGCCATGGGCGGAAACTTCTGCATGAGGTTGTGCCTGCAGGCATAACCTCATGCCAGTGCATCGAATGCGCTGCTCCCTGGTTCCTGTTCATGAACAGCCAGGGCGTACAATGGTAAAATGTAAGAAAAATAACATTCTCAACACAAAAATCTGTCACATACAAACTGTATCATTCCGGTCGTGGAAAGTTGCAAATCCGCAAATTTCATGGCGGTGCAATGGTGCACTCCACCTGGTCATGGCTTTGTCTTTCTGTTCTGATTGGCGGCATTGCACATGTTTTTCCAGCGGTTGAATGATTTTGTGTGTACGTTTTTATTTGTCTGTTTGCAAAACCAGAATATTATTTTTAAATAAGGAGGATCTGATGACGGATATGAGATTTAATCCCATATACGGTGCAATCGTTGCGGCTGGTCTGTGCGGTTTTCCATTTTTTGTTCAGGCATCTCCGGTAACAGCAAAAACTTCTTCGTCTGCTGTTTCGGTTGGCCAGGTGAACGCCCTGACTTCATCCGTGATAGAGGCTTCTGACAAGCCGCTTACGGCAAAGAAAATTTTCCATTCGAGCCAGTCACAGGCGGTTATCAGCAAGAAGGATATCCAGACTGTTGGACCGGCAGCCGGAGCAGCCCAGGCGCTTTCCCTTGCGCCAGGCATCGCGGTGCGCGGGTATGGCGGCATTGCCTCTACAGCCAGGTACGAAATTGCGGTTCGCGGCGTTAAGGTCGGCTGGTCTTCCGTAAATGGCGATGTCGAGCGGAACGGGATTACAGTCCTGTTTGATGGGGTTCCAATGAACAACCTCATCGCGCATAACGGGCAGTGGGATTCCAATGAAATCCCCATCATGCAGATCATCCAGGGAACGAATGTCACCTATGGACCTGGAAATCCCGATGGAAGGTGGTTTGACAGCATCGGTGGAACCGTCAATTTTATTCCCCTGCAGCCTTCCGCAAAGCCGGGTGCCCAAATTGGCACGTCCTTTGGAAGCAATGGCACTTTTGGATACCACTTTGATGTGAGGACCGGAAGTTACGATGGCTGGTCAGGAGTGCTTGCCGGAGGATACATAAAGAACAATACATTCCGTACCGGCTCCTTCCTCGCGCCAGCCCAGTCCTTTGCCTATTTCGGCAAGGTCGTTAAAAAGTTTGCGAGCGGCAACTTCAGTCTGGGCGGCTATGTCGACAGCAACAGGGAATTCAGGCCGAATTTTATACCGGTCACCCCTATCCAGGGCATTACAACGCAAGGGCTGAATGCCAATGCTCCCCTGTATAGCCAGCAGACGACCGGTTACTATTCATCCCTGCCTGAATCCATATGGTTCAAGCAGCTGAAGGTGCGGGACTATCTTCTCTATTCCAAGCTGAATCTCCATCTGGGCAGTGGTGTAGGACTGCATGAACTGGCCTGGTACCGTTTTGGACACCGCCTTCACTACCGGATCAACAACTATGTCCCCGGAAACTCGGCAAACTCGGAATATTACAATCCGGAATCCGATACTTTTGGGAACAAGCTCTATTTTTCATGGAAGCTGCCATACAACCTGATCAAGGCTGGTGGATACTGGATTCATCAGAAATATACTACCCCTTACGCAGGCTATAATACCCTTATGGGTACCAGCCCCTCATATCCAATCCAGTATAACAGTGATGTCCTCTACAATAATGACCTGTCCGGATTCCTGCAGGACACCATCCGTCCTGTTTCCAGCCTGAAAATTACGCCTGGAATCGAAGCTGTCCAGTATCAGACGCAGATGTACAACAACGGCAACCAGGTTTTTACAAACCTTCCTGCTGGTGCGAGCAACCAGACACTGATCAACAGCTCTGCTGATACCATTTCTGCGATTGAGCCTTCGGTGGGCATCCGCTACGCCCCTGTCCACTGGGCTGCAGTATATGGCAGTTTCTCAAAGGCTTACCAGAATCCTACGGACAACGCCTTCGGTGCCTATAACGGTAATGCGAATAGTACAATCGACTTCGGCAGCCTGAAGCCTATAAAAAGCACGGACTATGAGTTCGGAGCAAAATTCCTGGTGCATAACTGGGCTTTCCTGCACGATTTCAGCGTCAATGTAAACTACTACTTTGACCGTCTCTCCAATGAAACGATTGCCACCTATCTGACCAACATTTCACAGACAAAATTTGCATCTGCAAATGCGGTCGTAAATGGTGTAAATATTGCTGTGGCGGACAATCCTACCTGGAATTGGCATCTGTTTGCCAATCTGGCCCTGAACCATTCCTACTATACAAAATATCTTCCGCAGGGCGGAGGAACGGCGATGGGTGGAGTCAATCTTTCCTACAGCCCTGCTGTTGCCCTGACCGCCGGGATCGACTACCGCTACTACTACCGCGGTTTCCTTTTCACCCCGGAATTTATGGACCAGTATACGGGTTCCCAGTATCTCTTTAACAACCTGACAGCAGCACCTTCCCACAGGAAACAGCCAGGATATAATGTTTCCAACCTGATTTTGGGTGTCAAGACCTCACGTCTGGATTCCTATATCCCAAGCCTGAAATTCGTCAAGTTTTCTGTCGGGATATACAATCTGTTTGGAGCGAAATACAACCCCATCGAATACATCACCAGTGGCGGTTACTTCGGTGGAAACAGCGCGGGAGCAATCCTTGCGGATCCTGGTGCACCAAGGCAGTACTTCGCAACTGTCAGTGCCGGTTTCTAACCGTACCAGTATGCACTTGATGTTCTAATTTTTGTTTGTTTTTTCTGCAGGGTTCCGGAAACTTCCGGAACCTTTTTTTGGTTCTGACAGTTCAAAAAACAGAATTCCCCTTTATTGTGCAGCCTTTCTTCTCGCAGGCCGTGCTGCTGGGGAACGCTACCTTAATCCAACAGGTTCTTGATCGAAATGCGCGTCAAACCTCGCCGTTCAGGACGGGGAAGGATAGCGCGCAGGTTGGGGCGGCCCGATGCCGTTCCAACCGGCTAATCCGGCGTCTGTTGCTGCCCGATGTATTGCCGGATTATGGAAATTGGCGCA
>DAHXMJ010000060.1 GCA_027365525.1 Acidithiobacillus sp. | reverse complement strand
AAAAACCGGGGGACCGGGTAGAGAGAGGCGATGTGGTCGCCACCATCGAAACCGACAAGGCCATCATGGACGTCGAGGTATTCCGCAGCGGATACCTGTCCGGCCCCCTCGCTGCCGTAGACTCGGTCATCCCGGTAGGCGAGCCCGTCGGCTATCTTGTCGAGTCGGAAAGCATGGTCCGCGAGGGAATAATGTCTGCCGGAACACCAGAAAAGGTAGCTGCAGACAGCCAGCCCTCCCCTGGGGCGAAGCCCGCAGGGGTTCCGGGCACTGCTGCAGTTGCAGCAGCCATTTCTTCGCTAGCGCCCCCGTTGCAGAAACCTGCCCCACGCCCCGCACAGGGCGCTGCCACTCCCTATGCCCGGCTGCTGGCCGGCCAGCGGGGGGTTGACCTTGATTCCCTTGCAGGAAAGGGAAGCGGTCCTCAGGGAGCCATCGTCGCGGCTGACGTGCAGGCTGCCAGTGCAGGAACCGGGCCGGGCTCTCCGGTACCGGCCATTCCCGGGCAGGGACGGCCCATGACCGCCATTGAAAAGGCCATCAGCCAGTCCATGACGGCTTCTCTGGGTATTCCAGCTTTCCACGTTACCATGAACATCCAGCCCGATGCCCTGATCCGGGCTGCAAAGGCCCAGTCGGCATCGGTCACGGTTGCCCTGGCCAAAGCAGTATCCGTTGCCCTGGAAAAGCATCCCCTCCTCAATGCCGCATACCAAGCGGGAGACCGGATTGTGGAAGGGAGGCCACACGACATCGGGATCGCGGCCACAACGGAAGATGGGGGGCTGGTAGTACCTGTACTGCGGAATACTTCCGGGAAAAGTCTTGCCACCCTGCAACAGGAATGGGCCCAGCTTCTGGAAAAGGCCCGGCGGCGCCGACTGGCTCCTGCAGAATACCAGCATCCAACCTTTACAATCTCGAATATGGGCATGTATGGCGTCAGCCAGTTTGACGCCATCGTCACGCCAGGAACGGCAGCCATCCTGGCTGTTTCTGCTACCGGACCTCAAGGGATGCCCGTCACCATCACCGCAGACCATCGTGTCGTAAATGGTGCGGAAGCAGCCGCTTTCCTCCGTGCTTTCAAGGTGGCCGTTGAACAGCCGGGATCCTGGGTGGCAACGGAAGAGGCCGGTCCTACCATCCCCGAGGGAGATTACGATACCCAGGTACTCGTCATCGGGGGAGGGCCCGGCGGGGAAGACTGCGCCCGGGAGCTCGCAGAGCACGGCATCCGGGTCACCATGGTCAACAACGCACCCTATCCGGGAGGCGAATGCCTGTGGCGTGGCTGTATCCCTTCCAAGGCATGGCGCGCAGCCGCCGACCGGATTCGGGACCGGTCCCATGACGAAGCCATGGGAATCCGGCTTGGGACCCCACAGCTCGACTGGGAACAGCTAGAGAAACACCGGCGGGGCATCCTACAGGCCCGCGGTGAAATGGCCCTGAAAACCGACCAGGGCGTCAAGATTCAGGTGCTGGAAGGCATGGCCCGTTTTAGCGGCCCCCATAGTGTGGAAATTACCGGCAAGGACGCCCGCCAGCTGACCTTTGGGGCCTGTGTTATCGCCACGGGTGCACCAGCCTTCATACCTCCGATCCCGGGAGTAAAAGAGGCCCTGGCAAGCGGGGCGGCCGTTACTTCCGATACGGTCTGGGATCTTGCCTCCCCACCCCGGAAACTGTGCATCATCGGTGCCGGGGCCATAGGTATGGAAATGGCCCAGATGTTCCATGATTTTGGAGCCGAGGTTCTGGTTCTGGAAGCCCTTTCCAGGCCTGTGGCGGAAATGGAGAAAGAAATCGCCCAGCAGCTTATGAAAGCCCTGGAAGGGAACAGTCCCCGCCTGAAGGTTTTGACCGGTGTGGCTGTTGAAGAGATCCGCGGGGAACGCGGCAATCTGGAGGTCAGGTACCAGCATGGGGGAAATGGTGCGGAAGCCCAGTGTGACCTTCTCCTCATTGCCACAGGAAAACGCCCGGATACGGCTGCGCTGGATCTCCCAGCTGCCGGTGTTACGCTGGCCGACCGGGGTGCAATCGCCGTGGATGCTAGTGGCCGTACGGAAGTAGCGCACATTTACGCTGCCGGAGACGTAATCGGGGGATACATGCTTGCGCATACCGCTGCCCAGCAGGGCCGGGTAGCGGCATCAAACCTGTTGGGACATGCAGCCCAGTATGATGCCCAGAAAGACTGTGGCGTCACCTTCACCCGCCCCCAGGCCGCCTTTGTCGGCGTCTCCGGCGAGCAGGCCCTGGCGGAAGGAGTGGATGCCATAGAGGTAAAGATACCCCTCGGCATCGATGCAAAAGCCATGATGACCGGTGAAACCGACGGCCTTATCAAGATGGTGGCGGACAGAAAAACCCACCGCATTATCGGGGTACATTTCCTGGCCGATCATGCCGATACGCTGGTCGGGGAAGCCGTAATGATGGTGCACGGAGAAATGAAGCTGGAACAGGTGGCAACGGCCATACATCCGCATCCTACCCAGACCGAACTCTTTGGCGAGATGGCACGCCGCCTTCTCGCCCGCCTCCGCCGCTCTGCGCGGTCCGGGAAATAGGATCTTTCCCTTGGAAAGCCCGCACCATCCCGGTCTTCATTACAGTTCGCTGACCGGCCTGCGGGGGATGGTCCTGCGTTTCTACGGCAGGACCCTTGATGTCCTTGTAAGCTTTCTGGTTTTTTTGATGCTCCTCACCCTGTTTTTTTCCGTCTGGAACCTCTTGCGGGATGTCTATTCGGCTTTTGGGTACCTGCGCCAGGGCATAGGAATCCGCAATCTTGTTTCCGATGTTCTTTCCGTTTTTGTCCTGATTGAACTGTTCAGAACTTTCACAGACTACCTCGAGTTCCACCGCATCCGCCTCAGGGTTCTGTCTGAAGTTGCAATTGTTTTCATCCTGCGGGAGCTGTTTATTGGCCTCTACGCGAACCGTGTTGGACCGCTTGACCTGCTCGCCACAGCCGCCATACTCGCAGTTCTGGTGGCAGCCCGCATTGCCGCTGTACGGTTTGCCCCGAGACCGGAATCTCCCGACTGACAGGATTGTATTCAGATATCTTGACGTTTCCCCTAAAAGGCGAGGAAAATAGTCGGGTTTAATATGGATATTGCGCGAAGGCGCAGGGAGATGATTGCATGAGTATGGCGACGGAAACCATAACCAGCCTGGATACGCTTCCTCCAGTAATGACCCTTACCACCAATGCAGCCGAAAAAATCCGCTCGCTGATTGAGGAAGAAGGGAGTGAAGGCCTCAAGCTTCGCGTATTTGTGACTGGCGGTGGCTGCTCGGGCTTCCAATACGGTTTTACCTTTGATGAAAATGTCAACGAAGGGGATACCGAAATTGAACAGCACGGTGTACACCTGCTGGTCGATCCCATGAGCTACCAGTATCTGTCTGGTGCTGAAATCGACTATAGCGAGGGTCTTGAGGGAGCCCAGTTTGTCATCAAGAACCCTAACGCCACCACC
This sequence comes from Acidithiobacillus sp., assembly GCA_027365525.1. Classification (GTDB taxonomy): domain Bacteria; phylum Pseudomonadota; class Gammaproteobacteria; order Acidithiobacillales; family Acidithiobacillaceae; genus Igneacidithiobacillus. The sequence goes on along the minus strand of DAHXMJ010000060.1, from coordinate 5,714 downwards.
ACCTGCGGCTGCGGATCTTCCTTTTCCGCCTAGGGAAATCTGTCCTGCTGGGCCCGGCTAAAGGGAGACGGCTGTCTCCCTTTCTTTCTCTCTGCAGGGTATGATGTCGCTGACAAGGCAGCCAAGGAGTTTTTAATGGCCGAATCTGCAGTCGTCCCCGGTCTCGAGGGCGTCCCCGCCACCCAGTCCAGCATTTCGCATATTGATGGCACAGCCGGCCTTCTTTCCTATCGGGGCTATCCGATTGACCAGCTGGTAGCCCAGAGCACATATGAAGAGGTGGCCCTCCTGCTGCTGGACGGGGAGCTTCCGGATACCAGTGCGCTGGAAAGATTTGATACGGGGCTGCGTAGCCACCGGCAGGTGAAATACAATGTCCGGGAAATCATGAAATTTCTGCCCGTTACAGGGCACCCAATGGACCTGCTCCACTGCGCGGTAGCCAGTCTTGGCATGTTTTATCCGCAGCAGGAACTGTCAGATGCCGAGAGGGAAAACGTATCCCATCTGGACGCAATGGCCATGCGCATCATTGCGCGCATTCCCACCATTGTTGCGATGTGGGAACAGATGCGTTTCGGTAACGATCCCCTGCCCACCCGCAGTGATCTGAACCACGCCGCCAATTTCCTGTACATGCTGACAGGACGGGAACCGGACCCGCTATATGCAAGAATTCTCGACGCCTGCTTTATCCTCCACGCCGAACATACCATTAACGCCAGCACCTTTTCCGTGCTGGTGACCTCTTCCACCCTGACAAATCCGTATCATGTGATTGCCGGGGCCATTGGAACCCTGGCCGGGCCCCTCCACGGCGGCGCCAACCAGAAGGTGGTCGAAATGCTGGAGGAAATTGGCACCCCATCGCGAATTGCAGGCTATCTTGACACCAGACTGTCCCGGCGTGAAAAAATCTGGGGCTTTGGCCATAGGGTGTACAAAACCCGGGATCCTAGGGCGGCCATTCTCAAGGACATGATGGAGAATCTGGCAAGTCAGGGTCACCTGCGGCACAGTCACCTCTTTGATATCGCCATGGAACTGGAGCGGCAGGCCGGAGAACGGCTGGCCAGCAAGGGAATTCATGCGAACGTCGACTTTTACTCGGGCGTGCTCTACCACGAAATGGGGATCCGCACCGATCTCTTCACCCCAATATTCGCCATGGCCAGGAGTGCCGGCTGGCTGGCACACTGGCGGGAACAGCTGGGCAACAACCGGATATTTCGCCCTACCCAGATTTACAGCGGTGCTTCAGCACGACACTATGTACCGGCCTCCCAGCGTTCCTGTGACACGGCATGACAGCTGTCCTCCTTCAGGCACCCGGTCTTGCGACCGATCGCGTAGAGGCGCTACTTGACCTTGAACGCCATATCATTGCCGAGCAGTGCGCCATAGAACGCTGGTTCCGCTGCCAGTGGCAGTCAACCCCACCGCCTTTTTACGGCTCTGTCGACCTGCGCAATGCCGGTTTCAAGCTGGCCCCGGTAGACACCAACCTTTTCCCTGCAGGCTTCAATAACCTGAATCCCGAGCACAACGCCCTGTATGTCACCGCGATCCAGCATTATCTCAGCCAATATCACCCCGGGCTGGAACGGCTGCTCCTGGTTCCGGAAAACCACACACGGAATTTTTTCTACCTGGAAAATGTCGCCCGGCTAGTGCAGCTCCTGGAACAGTCCGGTCTCCATGTCCGCATTGGTGCCCTGCAGGCTGAGGGCCCACGGGAGATGGTTCTCCCTTCCGGGGCGCACCTGTTCCTGGAGCCCCTGGAACGGCGTGCCAGCCGCCTTGGAGTTGCGGGTTTCGATCCCGAGGCGATCCTGCTGAACAACGACCTCTCTGGAGGGGTACCAGACATTCTCCGCGGTCTGGAGCAGGAGATCCTGCCTCCCCTCGCCGCCGGCTGGCAGACCCGGCGCAAAAGCCAGCATTTTGCCCACTACCGCAAGGCGGCAGAGGAGCTGGCCACCGTCCTGGGAATTGATTCCTGGCTGATTGATCCGATCTACCGGAAATGCAGTGGCATCGATTTCATGCGTGCAGAAGGCCAGGACTGCCTTGTCGCCAATGTGGACGCAACGCTTGCCGATATCGGCAGGCGGTACCAGGAATATGGCATTACCGCCCGCCCCTTCGTGATTGTAAAGGCGGATGCAGGCACTTATGGAATGGGGATCATGACGGTCTACTCCGGACGTGAGCTGCTGGAACTCAACCGCAAGACCCGTACCCGAATGGCCAAAAGCAAGGAAGGGCTACCCGTCAGCGATGTGTTCATCCAGGAAGGGGTCCACACTTTTGAGCAGACCGCCGAGGATTTTGTGGCCGAGCCCGTTGTGTACATGGTCGGACAGCAGGTGCTGGGTGGATTCTACCGGGTTCACCGGGAACGGGGTATTGACGAGAATCTCAATGCTCCAGGGGCCCATTTCGAACCTATGGCTTTTGCCGAGCCGGGGGTGAATCCCTGCCGAAATTCTCCCCCTGACGCTGCGGTGAACCGCTATTACGCCTATGGCGTCATCGCCCGCCTGGCCATGCTGGCAGCGGCACGGGAAGCACGGGACTGGCGGGAGGCCGCAAACGCGTGAGCATGCAGGCCGCTGTTCTCATGGATCCCATCAGCGGAATCAACCCGCGCAAGGATACAACCTTTGCCATGCTTCTCGCTGCCCGGGCGCGTGGACACGACTGCTGGGTTTTTACACTGCGGGATCTCTGGCTCAAGGATGGCCGTGCATACGGGCGCCTGCAGCCTGTGGCCGTCCAAGATCAGGACAAGGATTTCTGCCTGCTCGGGAAAGCCGAAGTCCGGCCCCTGGACAGTTTCCAGGTTGTCCTCATGCGCAAAGATCCTCCCGTTGATCTCGACTATCTCAATGCCTGCCATATCCTGGAACATGCTGGCACATGGGTGGTAAATGATCCGGCCGGCCTGCGCCACGCCAATGAAAAACTGTTCCCCCTGCAGTTTTCTTCCTACCTTCCTCCCTATCTCGTCAGCTCCGATATGGAGGAAATGCGCACCTTTCTCTCCGAGCATGGAGAAATCGTGGTCAAGCCCCTGGGAGCCCGGGGAGGAGAAGGAGTTTTCTATCTTCACGAAAAAGATCCCAATGTCGGTTCCATTCTGGAAACCGTAACTGGATGGGGCCGGCATTTTGTCATGGCGCAGCGCTATCTCCCCGCCATACGGGAAGGCGACAAGCGCATTCTGCTGGTCGATGGGGAACCCATTCCCGGATGCGTGCTCCGGGTCCCGGCCGCACACGATTTCCGCGGGAATCTGGTAGCCGGAGCAAAGGCCCAGCCAGCGGAGCTGACGGAACGTGACCGGGAGATCTGTGCGGCAATCGGACCCCTGCTGCGCGGCAGGGGCCTGCTTTTTGTGGGCATAGACGTGATTGGCGGCCATCTGACCGAAATCAATGTCACCAGCCCGACCGGGGCCCGGGAAATCCAGCGGTTCTTCCAGGTCGACGCGGCAGAACATTTCTGGCAGCGCCTCGAAAGAGGACGCTGAGTGCCTCCTCCCTGCTAGCCAGGAAACACAAAAGGATTATCATAGGCGCATGAACTTTTCTTCGCTCAAAAACCATCTGCTTATTGCCATGCCCAACCTCCATGACGGCCTGTTTGACCGTAGCGTGATTGTCGTCTGCGAGCACGGACCGGAAGGCGCGATGGGTGTGGTCATCAACCGCCTCCTCGACATCAGCATGGCGGATGCGCTCAAGGCTGTAGACATACGCCCATCCGAGGAAATGATCCACAGGCCTGTGTACTGGGGGGGGCCTGTAAGCCCCCAGCACGGCTTCATCCTGCACCAGCCTTCCGGAGACTGGCAGTCTTCCCTCCTGTTTGGGAATGATCTGGCACTGACCAGCTCGCCAGATATTCTGGAATCCATCGCGGAACACAGCGGACCAGCGCAGTATCTTCTCGCCCTGGGCTATGCCGGATGGGGAGAGGGACAGCTGGAGCAGGAAATACGGGGGAACGCCTGGCTGCATGGCCCCATTGATTCCAGTGTCCTTTTTGAGCTTCCAGCCGGAGAACGGTGGCAGGCGGCGGCAAGGGGGCTCGGCATCGACATGCGGCTGCTCAGTGGTGCGGCAGGCCATGCCTGAAACGGCAGGTCCCTGGCTGGGGATCGACTATGGTGCGCGGCGCATCGGCGTTGCGGTTCTTGGGGAATCGGGGCTTGCGGCCCAAGGCATAGCAACGCTTCGCAATGGCCCTGCAGGTCCTGACTGGATGGCACTGGCCAGGATCGTGCGGGACTGGTGCCCCAAAACTGTCATCATGGGACTTCCCCTGCGCGCCGACGGGAGCGAAGGCGTGGTAGCCAAAGCTGCGCGACGCTTCGCCCGCAGGCTTCAGGACCGCTTTGACCTGCCGGTGTTCTGGATGGATGAATACCTGAGCAGTTACGCTGCCGAGTCCCTGCTGCAGGAATGTTCACTCGATTCCAGAACCCGGGACCGCCTGCGCGACCAGGCAGCAGCCTGCGAAATTCTCCACAGCTTCAGACAGGAGCATCTGTGCAGAGCCAATGGGATGTAAACAGCCTGCTGGACACTCTCGCAGCAGATCTGCAGTCTCGGGTGGATCCTGCGGAAACGGCCATGATTGGCATCTATACCGGAGGGGTGTGGATCGCCAGGGAACTGCACCAAAGGCTGGGAATCCAGATCCCGCTTGGAGTCCTGGACATTTCTTTCTACCGGGACGACTACAGCCGGGCAGGCCTCCACCCCGTGGTCCGCGCCTCGCAGATACCCTTTGATCTGGAGGGCCGCCACCTGATTCTTGTGGATGACATACTGTACACGGGGAGGACAATCCGCGCCGCCCTGAATGAAATTTTTGATTACGGCCGCCCGAAACAGGTAATTCTGGCCGTGCTGGCAGACCGTGGCCTAAAAGAGCTGCCCATCTGCCCTGATGCCGCCGCGCTTCGCCTGCGTACGGATCCGCAGGACTACCTGAAACTCCGTGGCCCGGAGCCGCTCTGTCTGGAGCTGGTACGGCAGAAGGGGGAAAATACTGCATGATGCCGTGGCGTTTTGGCAATTCCCATCCCCAATACGATGCCTCAGGACGTCTCCGCCATCTCCTGAGTACCGAAGGATTGCAGCACAGGGATCTTGTACTGCTCCTGGATACTGCGGAATCCTTTCTCGGCATCTCCCAGCGGACCGTCAAAAAAACCCCCACCCTGCGCGGCCGCACTCTTGTCAACCTTTTTTACGAAAACAGCACCCGTACACGCAGCACGTTCGAACTGGCCGCCAAACGGCTCTCTGCCGACGTACTCAGCATTACGGCAGGCACCAGCAGTGTCTCCAAGGGAGAAACGCTGCTGGATACGGTGGACAACCTGCTGGCCATGCAGGTAGACGGATTCATTCTCCGTCACCCCGAAGCCGGAGCAGCCCACCTTCTGGCCCAGCATCTGGGCGACAGGGCCTGGGTCGTAAATGCCGGGGATGGACAGCACGTCCACCCTACCCAGGCACTGCTGGACATTTTCACAATGCGGAGGTGCGCTGGTCCCATCGAACAGCAGATCGTCGTGATTCTCGGGGATGTTCTCCATTCGCGCGTTGCCCGTGCGCTTGTCCATGCCCTGTCGAGCCCCAGTGGGAGGAGCCATTCTACCGCAGCAATCCCAAAGGGAGCCCTGGCAAAGGTCCTGC